>JAHEGP010000003.1 GCA_024645065.1 Cellvibrionales bacterium
CCCTCTCGAACCAGGAATATATCGGTAATCCCCATGCCGACAACAATATTGAAGCTCCGGGGTGGAATCATGAGATTTCCGTCAAAATCGACAGCGATGGAACAAAAACACCGCTCTTTTCGGGGTAGAGTTTTTCGAAGGGTCTCTACAGGCCACCGGGGGCGATAGCTTGAGAACAGCGCAATTGGCTCGCTAATCAGAACTCGAGGCTCAGCCCAAGCTCCAGTCCCCGCCCGGGCTCAGGAGCAAAATCACGCAGGTAGGATGTACTGCTGCGTATCTCGGCGTTACCCAGGTTATTGCCCTTTAAAAAGATCTGCCAAGTCGAGCTGGGCAGGTTTACGCTGTAGAAAAGGCCGGCATCAACGCGGGTATAAGCCGCGGTCGGGGTTTCGTTAGCGCCGGGCTTATCCTGCTCGAAACCGTGATGGACCCTGACAAAACCCGACCAATTGTGCAGGTCGATATTAAACTGCGCGCCGAGTCGAGCCGGTGGCATTCGCGGCACATCTTCGTCGCTGTCTTGCAGCGTGGCTCGAGTATAGTCGCCAAAGAAGTCCAGTGAGAACTCACCCTCGGAATCTTTCCAGAGCGGCACACTTAACTCGGCCTCGATCCCTCGAAACAACGCTGCTTGTTGGGTATACAGCAGAACGGGCGGGCCCTCGTCCGCCACTTCGGGGGCGCAAACCACGGCTCCCGAACATTCCCCCGGGTTGTAAATCAGCCCGGTGTTTTCCAGGTAAATATAATCGCTGAAATTATTGTAAAACAGGTTAACGTTGGCGCTGTAGCGCTCGCCAAAATGGGTCCAGCCCAGCTCAAGGTTGTTTGAGGTTTCACTGTCCAGCTCGGGGTCGCCAATCTCCACCGCAGCCGTTGCGGCATGCTCAACCAGCTCATCGCCGCCCAGATTAACGACATTCGAATACAACTCCTCAGCGTAGGGTGCCCGCTGCGACGCAGACAAAGCCAGTGTCAGGTTGTTGTGTTCGTTGATCGACCATATAGCACCGGCCGAAACACTCCAGGTGGCAAAAGACCTTTGCTCCAGGCTTTTATCGTCGGGGTCAACCTGCTGGTATTCACCGCGCAAGCCCAGCTCAAGGGTCCAGTTGTCAAAGTGCCTATCCTCCAGCAGGAATAGACCGATGTTGCGGGTTACCGATTCCGGTACAAACACCTCCTCTCCGGCGGCGGCAAAGTCCCTGGTGCTGGCATCAATACCAAAGGCTCCGTGCCAGCCAGCCAGCGAATGGTGCACCGCCTCCCAGCGCAATACCCAGGCGTCATTGTCAAAGGTAGTACCGACTTCCCGGCCTTCGAGCTCGCTATGCGTATAGCGAGTGTTTGCCAGTTGCAGCCGATTGACCTCCAGCCATGGCAGCGGATGGTATATCTCAGACTTCAGGTCGAAGCGCTGCTGCTCCATATCAATGCGGATATCTGGTTCGGCGTGGAATTCTCCGCCGTCTTCACCATCCTCATGCTCATGCCCGGCGTGGGCACCTTGCGGAATCCCGTAATTATCTTTCAACTGGCTGGCACTGATGCCCACATAGCCCCAGTCCTGAACCCAGGAAGTGCCGGCAGTAATACTACTGTTATGGCCATTGGAATTGCCGATATAGCCGTCGGTATTATCCTCCGGCATTTCACCATCGATTTTGATCGCTTCACCGGGTATCGAGACATCATCATTTTCACCGTAGAGACCATCCAGGTGAAAAGCCATTGACCCTGCCCCGGCATCCAGCTTGAACATCGTGACATTGCCATCGTCAACAGTATTGTGGCGCCAGGCAATGCCACCCCAGGGCGCCTCCGGAACAGTGTCGGGGATGCGCCCATCGATAACGTTGACCACTCCCCCGATCGCCCCGTTGCCGTAAAGCAACGATGCCGGACCCTTGATCACTTCAATTCGCTCCGCCAGGAATGGCTCGGCGGCATTCGCGTGGTCGGGACTAAGGGTGGATACGTCCTGTATCGCCAGACCGTTTTGCAGCACTAGTACACGCGGCCCGGTTTGACCTCGGATGACAGGCTTACCGACCCCTGGGCCGAAGGACGTGCTGCTGACCCCCGGTTCGAAGGACAGGGTTTCCCCCAGGCTGGAGCTGACCACGTTACGCAAATCGTCTCCAGCCAGAGTTATCACCGGCATTGCCGTCTCGGCTTCTGATTTGTGCAGTGGTGCAGTCACCACAACATGCTCTATTTCGGTTTCATTGGGTTCGAGCGCGACCACACCTGTGGCGCACGCAATCGAAGCCCCGGCGGCGACAGCCCCGCGTAGATAGTTCATTGCCTTGCTCCTGTAAAAAAGCTGGTGAAATCAAGAGTGAGATACTGCTTGAATACTGCTCAGGAGACTGCGGGTGGGGCCCTGCCATAAAAACAGGGATAATGGCCGATAAAGACACAATTGGTAACGCTGGCGGCTAACACTTCGCCACAGTTTAAAGGGGGCGAACCGAGTTCGGTCGCTGCCACAGCCGGGTTATGGTCGACCTGGCAGTGAAAACACGTTGCGCTGTCGCTGTCGCTATGCAGGTGCACGGTTCCCTGCAGGAAAGACATCGACAACAGGGCCATCACCAGAATCAGGCAACGCGGCAATGCATGTGATGAGCGTGCAGTGGACATGAGGTACCAGAGAGGGTTACAGGATTTGGACAGATTCCAAATACCAGTGGACGACCTCGACCGCATCGCCCTTGTTCACCCGATTACAATCCGCTAGATTCTAAACCAACTCCAACAAAGGTGTCACGATGAAAAAGCCCTTCCCGCAAGCTGCTGTGGAGTTGGATCTGGACATTGAAGGAATGAGCTGCGGCGCCTGTGCAGCGAAAATCCAGCGCCAGGTTAGCAGGCTGCCGGAGGTTGAACAGGTCAGCGTCAACTTTGCCGATGGCTCGCTTCACGCCCGCGCCAAACGTGACGTAACTGACAGCGTCATAAAACTGGTCGAGAGTCTGGGTTACCGCGTTAGCGACGTAGCCCTGCCGCTGGCCCTGGCGATAAGCGGCATGCACTGCAGCAACTGCGCCAGCAAAATCCAGCAACAGCTCAGCCAACTACCCGGGGTTGAGAAGGTTGAAGTAAGCTATGCTGCCGGGTCGCTGCGGGCGCTGGCAAAACCAAGCCAACTACCCGCCATCCAGGCGCTCATCGAATCGCTGGGATACCAGAGCTTCGAGTCCAGTGCTGCGCGCAAGCAATCCGCCTACG
Organism: Cellvibrionales bacterium; assembly: GCA_024645065.1. Lineage (GTDB taxonomy): Bacteria > Pseudomonadota > Gammaproteobacteria > Pseudomonadales > JAHEGP01 > JAHEGP01. The sequence goes on from JAHEGP010000003.1 coordinate 3,238, forward strand.
AACACCGAAGACAATTGCTTCTGGCTGAAGAGAAACAGTTGCTGCAGATGTTCATCATCGGGCTGGCCTGCAGCATGCCCCTCGTTGTGAACATGGTGCTGATGCTGACGGGCGGGCCCCAGCTGCCCCGTTGGCTTGAGTTTGCCCTGGCGACCCCGGTCCAACTGGTGCTGGGCCAGCATTTCTATCGCGGGGCATGGCGGGCGCTCAGGGCTGGTTACGCCAATATGGACGTGCTGGTCGCGCTGGGAACCAGCACGGCATATCTGTTGAGCCTCTACAACTGGCTGTTCACCACCAGCGGGCATTTGTATTTTGAATCCGCGGCGGTTGTGCTGACCCTGGTTTTCCTCGGCAAGTGGCTGGAGAGTCGCACCAGGCGGCGCACCAGCTCGGCGGTAGAAAGCCTTATCCAATTGACCCCCAAGCGGGCAACGGTCGTGCGGGGCGGAGAAAGCTTGAGCGTGAACGTCGAGCAATTGGCGGTCGGCGATACTATCAGGATCAGTCCCGGGGAAAAGGTTGCCGCCGACTGCCTGGTCATTGCCGGCCAGAGTGAGCTCGACGAATCGCTGCTAACCGGCGAGAGCCAGCCGGTGCATCGTGCTGCTGGCGACAAGCTGGTAGCCGGAGCGATCAACGGCAGCGGTGCCCTCGAAGCCCGTGTCATAGCCACGGGAGACAATTCAAGCCTGGGTAAAATCATCCAGTGGGTTGAACACGCACAGGCGAGTAAGGCGCCCATACAGCGCCTGGTCGATCGGGTATCCCTTTACTTCGTGCCCACTGTTATTGTGATCGCCCTCGTCACACTGCTGTGCTGGGGTAGTCTGGCGGGTGACTGGAGCAAAGGCTTTCTGAGTGCCGCAGCAGTGCTGGTAATCGCCTGTCCCTGCGCATTGGGGTTGGCGACACCCGCGGCAATCATGGCCGGCAACGGTGTCGCCGCGGGACGCGGCATTCTGTTTCGCGACGTCGATGCACTGCAGCGGGCAGTTACGGTGGATGCGGTAATGTTTGACAAGACCGGCACCCTGACCGAAGGCAAACCGGCACTCGAGAAAATACACTACTTCGATCCGGATACGGACGCCACGCTGGCCCTTTTGTATGGGCTGCAACTTCACTCGGAGCACCCGCTGGCAACAGCCGTGGTCAACTACGCCAAACAGCAACAGCTGCAAACGCTGCCCGTTGATGGAGTCAAGGCACTGGTCGGTCGCGGTGTCGAGGGTACTGCGGGGACACGGCGACTACTCGCCGGCAGCCAGCGCCTGCTGCAGGAACGCGGCATCGAGATTGAGCCACAGGCCAGGAACACCTACCGGCAGCTCAGTGCCGGTGGCGCCACCGTGGTATGGTTTTGCATCGATGAGCAGCCGGCCGCTGTTTACAGTATCACCGATCCCCTGCGCCCCTCTGCCGCTCGAGCCATCGAACTGCTGCGCCAGCGCGGCGTCGAGATTCACATGTTGACGGGCGACCAACACTCGGTGGCGACCCGGGTGGCACAAGCACTGGGGCTGGAGAATTTTACCGCGGAGGCCAGGCCGGAGGACAAGGCCAGTAAGATCGCTGCCCTGCAGGACTGTGGCAAGCATGTCGCCATGGTGGGCGACGGTATCAACGATGCCCCGGCACTGGCCCGGGCAGATATTGGCATCGCCATGGGCTCGGGCACCGATGTCGCCGCTGAGACAGCCGGAATCACCCTGCTGCGCAGCGACCCGCTGCTGGTGGCAGACAGCCTGGAAATCGCCGATCGCACTTACACCAAAATAAAGCAGAATCTTTGGTGGGCCTTCCTTTTCAATAGCGCCGGTATTCCACTGGCCGCACTGGGAATGCTCAATCCGATGCTTGCCGGGGCTGCAATGGCGTTTTCCAGTGTGCTCGTGGTCAGCAACGCGCTGCTGTTGCAGCGCTGGCGGCCGCCCTCCACGGAACAGGCACCTGCGCCATCACCTTAGCTGTAATCGACAGCAAGCCGGCAGCAAGGCCTCCGACCTCCGGGTAAATCGATGGGCCGGAGATTCATGGAATTTCAACAGCCCTAGTAGGTCCACTCCAACGATGTGATGATACCGTAATCAGTGCCACTGGCACTGTCGTCGCCATCGCTTGACTCGGGAGGCTGATTATCGGTGCTGGAGTAAACTGTAATGACCCAGTTGAGGTCCGGGATGATCTCCCAGCGAATCTTGCCGTCCAGGGTGGTACGAATCCGCCCTCCTTCGGTCAGGCTGGGAAACACCGTGAACTGGATAGACACATCGGCTTTGGGCGTGTTGAACTTGAAGAAGTCGTAGCCAATCCCTGCGAATATCTCCAGTGAGGTACGTTTTTCCCGGTCGACGGAGAAATAGGTTTCGTTGTTCAGGGCCAATCCCGCCGCGGTCGCCAGAATCGTGCGATTGGTATTCACAAAGTGATAAGACCCACCTGCCAGCAACAGCCCTCGCAGCTTCAAATCCAGCTCGGTATTTTGCTCGAACTCGGCCTTGGAAAGCGATGTCCAATTCGAGCCCAGATAGCCCTCGTGGGTGAAACTGCCGACATAGCGTTCGGTCGCGGGCTCTGAATTACGACTGGAAACCAGTGCACTGATATCAATGCCATAGGTGTGGATGGCGGAGCGGTAGGTTCCGCTCGAGGCGAAGTTGAGCTGTATATCGTCGTTTGCCTTTTTAAAGCTGAAGCCCAGGCTGACCGCGCCGCTCATACGAGCCCAAAAAGTATCCTCTACCGCCGCAATGCTAACTACCGTGCTCTGTTTGAGCTGCACACTCCGACCCTCAGCTTCGATCTCGAGCCTGGCGCCGTCCGCTGTCGTGCGCAGCGCACCAAACGCCAGTATTCCACTTGCCGTCTCGACAAAGAAATGCTTATTCGACTGCACCGTCGCGATGTCCAGCCATTCGATGTAAAGCGTACCGGCACTGTCGGTCTTGACTCTCAAAAGCCCCCGCTCGAGCTCCTTGATCTCACAGGTGATGCGATCGCCATTCACCAGCGTGATAACGTCGGTCTTTTGCGCCATCGCCGGCACGGGGCGCAGTGCCAGCAAAACTGCCAGCACAATTTGAAGTCCCAACCTGGCGAAACGACTCAACATCCAGTCTCCATCTTCGACGAGCTGCGCTGCGTTATTGGTTTCTATAGCTAGCGGCCCGAATGCCGCGCCCAAACGGAGGTATTTGTATCCTCGCAGGGGAAACCCCTGGCGACCATGGCAGGCAGCTCACCGTCCCGGAACGTGCTCACGGTAGCTGCGACCTGGAATCGCACGCCGCCGATTATACGCTGCAAGCCGCGCCGGGTGGCAAGCGTTCGCTATCCCGCAAAGATTCACTCTGGCGGGAACATGCACAGTATTATATCTTGTCGGTATAGACCGTCGCGATGCGGAGCCTGCACGATGTCCTTTAGCAAATTGTCAGATAATCAATTCCTGTCGCTTGGCACCTGGCGGAAAAACGGCAAGGTGGTGGACACAACTGTCTGGTTTGCCAAAGAAGGCAAGTATCTGCTGGTTTTTTCATCGGCGGACGCGGGCAAGGTGAAGCGCCTGCGAAATAGCAGCCGGGCCCGAGTGGCCCCCTGCACCGTTTCGGGAAAGCTATTGGGCGACTGGATCGACGTGAAGGCTGAAATCATTACCGATGAGGCTGCCATGGAGCGCGCCTACACTGCCCTGCGCAATCGCTACGGCTGGAAAATGCTGGTCACTGATTTCTTTTCCCGGGTAGCGGGAAAAATGTCCAGGCGCGTGTTTATTCGAATCACTCCAGCAACGAAAAAGAAAAGCCAGCCCGGGGCCAAGACCAAAACCAAAACCAAAACCGGCAAAGCCAAACCGATAACCAGAAAAGCGGCGCCCAGGAGAGCAAAAACCAGGCGCACCCCGCCCGGGCGAAGCAAAACGCCGCAAAAATCGGCCTGAGCTGGTATTGGCGGCCCGGCCTCCAATATAATCAAATGCGACAGGGGATCTCGACATGACTTGCTTGTTCTGCAACATCATCAGTGGCGACGTGCCAGCTGATATCGTCTACCAGGATGATCGCATTATCGCTTTTCGTGACATCTCTCCCAAGGCTCCCAACCACGTACTGATCATCCCCAGGAAGCACATTCCGACTCTCAACGATGCACAAGCCGGCGATGCCGAACTGCTCGGGCATATCCTGCTAACCGCCGCGACATTGGCCGGGCAGCTTGGCTGCAAGGAGCAGGGTTACCGGGTCGTCATGAATTGTAATGCGGCCGCGGGCCAGACCGTATTCCATATTCACCTGCACTTGCTTTGCGGGCGCACCATGCACTGGCCCCCGGGTTGACCCCCGACATCGTGTATCCGTGAACAACACACCTTCCGTCACCGATACCCTGTTCGCCCAACCGCTAGAGCAATTGCAGCGATTTCGCTTCGACGAGCATGTCGCTCGGGTGTTCGCCGACATGATCAGCCGCTCGGTGCCGGGTTACGACCTGACCCTGAGCATGATTGGAGTCCTGGCGGCGCACTTCGCCCAGGGAGACAGCCGCTGCTACGATCTCGGTTGTTCCCTTGGCGCGTCTACCCTGGCAATGCGCCACCGGGTACCCGCCAGTTGCCATCTGCTTGCCATCGATAACTCCATGGCGATGCTCGAACGCTGTCGGGATAACCTGCGGCGCGATAGTGGCGCGGCCCGGGTCGATATCATTTGCGCCGACATCCAGCAGGCCGTGATCAGCAACGCCTCGATGGTAACCCTCAACTTCACCCTCCAATTCGTGCCCGCTGACCAGCGCCTGGATATGCTTCAGCGCATTCATTGCGGGCTCAGACCCGGTGGAGCACTGGTGCTGTCGGAAAAAACCGCCCTGCCGGGGAAGTCCCAGCAACAGCTATTTGAGTCGCTGCACCATGATTTCAAACGCGAGATGGGCTACAGCGACCTTGAAGTAGCGCAAAAGCGGGCAGCGCTCGACCAGGTGCTGATACCGGATACCGCCGCAAGCCACATGGAGCGCCTGCACAAAGCCGGGTTCAAGGAGGTTTACACCTGGTTCCAGTGCCTCAATTTCGCCTCCTGGCTGGCGATCAAATGATCCCATTCGATGATTTTTACCGGGAACTTGAGACCACCCCCCTCAAAACCGGGATCCCCCGCTTCAGAGACGCAATAGACCGCCGTTACAGCCATCGAATACACGGCGATCATCACAAATGGCTGAAGGCTTATCGAGAATTGCCGGCGCTGGCCGCCGATACCGTTGCCCTCGATAGCGATACTGTCTCGGCCTTCCGTCGCCAGGCTTTGCTGCCGGCAGAGCAACGGCAGCTGGAAGGCGCCCTGCAGCAACTGCACCCCTGGCGTAAAGGCCCCTATCAGTTGTTTGATGTCGTCATCGATACCGAATGGCGCTCGGATTGGAAATGGCGCCGCCTGGCACCTCACATCAGCTCGCTTCAAGGGCGCATGGTTCTCGATGTCGGTTGCGGCAGCGGCTATCACTGCTGGCGTATGGCCGGGGCCGGGGCTCGTCTGGTGGTGGGAATCGACCCATCGCAGAAGTTCCTGTTCCAGTTCCAGGCCATAAAAAAGTACCTCGGACGGCAGCCGGTCTTCTATCTGCCGCTGCGAAGCGAAGACTTGCCGCCGGCGCTCGGGCGCTTCGATACTGTTTTCAGCATGGGTGTGCTGTACCATCGCCGCTCACCGTTCGAGCACCTGGAGGAACTGCGCGGGGCGCTGAGACCAGGCGGTGAATTGGTACTGGAGACGCTGGTGACCGAGGGCGCCCGACACCAGGTGTTGGTGCCCGGCGAGCGCTATGCGCAGATGCGAAACGTCTGGTTCATACCCAGCGCTGCAGAACTATTGCACTGGCTTGCTCGCGCCGGCTTCCGCGAACCGCGTCTGGTCGACAGTAACAGGACTACGACCGACGAACAGCGCAGTACACCCTGGATGCGCTTTCACTCCCTGGAAAACTTTTTGGATCCCGCTGACCCCGGTCGCACCATAGAGGGGTATCCTGCCCCCCATCGGGCGTGTTTTATAGCACGTCGCCCGCCATGAGTGGCGAGCATTCCACCTCATGCAGCCCTGGTAAACCGACTGATCGCCAGCTACCGGCATTGAACACCCCTGATCCCGGCGCGCAACCGACACTCCGGATACGCTTCAATGATACGTCAGGGGTTGCGGTTTGAAGCACCACGCCTCACTTTGCCTGATTTCGACGCTCGCCGGTGCTCCCTGTTGCTATGGCGACGGGCCGCCGCTAATGCCGCTTTGGGAGATAGGCGCCGGCCTGGCCTCGCTGGAACTGCCACAGTATATCGGCTCCGACCAGCGTACCCGCAGCACCATTCCGATCCCCTACTTCGTCTATCGTGGCGAGTCTATCAAGATCAGCCGTGAAACCCTTAGCGGAAAAATATTTGAGCGCGCCGACCTGTTGATCGATCTCAGCGCAGACTTCAGCTTGCCGGTGGATAGCACCGAGAACCGCGCCAGGGAGGGTATGCCTGATATTGATTTCATTGCCGAGGTGGGCCCGGCCCTTCGCTACACCTTGCTGCGCAATGCTGCCGGACGCAGGACTTTCAGCCTGGAGATTCCACTGCGAATGGCACTGCAGTCTGACCTGCGCTACCTCGATTACGAGGGTTGGCGGGTAAACCCCCGATTTCGGGTACAGCGATATTCAGGTCCCTGGGCGCTGTCGGCCTGGGCTGGACTCTACTGGAATAGTGAGGGGTACAACGATCTGTTCTACGGCGTCAGCGCGGATCAGGCGACCAGCCAACGCCCCGCCTACGCGGCGGATTCAGGCTATGGCGGCTGGGCCCTGTCTGCCAGCCTCTCCTACCGCCACAATAACTGGTGGGTTGGCGGATTTCTCCGCTGGTACGACATCAACGGCGCCAGTTTCGCCGACAGTCCCCTGACACTGGAAAGTAGTAGCGCAGGTTTCGGACTGGCGGCGGCCTGGATCTTCAAAAGCTCACCACAGAGCGTGCCGCGCTGGGAGTGATCACAGCGATGCCATGCCTTGAATGCGACAGCACACCGTTACCCCTTACCGGGCGTCGGCACTGAACACCCGCTAAACGTCGGCCAACGCGTATATCGCGCGACTGTTGCGCAGATAACCCTTGTAATCCATACCCATACCGAACAGGTAGCGGTCAGGCAGTGTAAGCCCAACGACGTGCGGACTGTGTCGACCGCTTTTGCGCTCATGGCGCTTGTTAACCAGCACCACCGAAAGCACCCGGCAGGCGCCCTGGGCCAGGCAATAATCCACAATGGCACCCAGGGTGATGCCCTCGTCAAAAATATCATCGACAACAATCACCGCCTTACCCTGCAGGTCTTCCACCGGAAGAGCCTTCCAGGTCATTTCCGCTCCCCGCAGCCGCTGCTGGTAGCGGCTGGCATGAACATAATCAAGGCTGAGCTTACCATTCAGGCGCCGGAGTAATTCTGACGCCACTATCAGGCCGCCATTCATTACGCACAACAGCACCGCCGGCTCCGGCAACCGGGCATTTTCGATCGCGACGGCCATTTCATCCAAGGCTGTCGTCACCTGTTGCTCATCGGCAACGCAAATCGCGGAGCGCCGGACCTGATCCAGCTCTTCGACTATCGACATCCCGTTTTATTCCCTGGACTCGTTCTTGTAATCCTCGAACAGCTTCTTGATAGCCTCGAGGCGATTTTTGGTGTACCGGATTCGCATGGCCACGGGAGGACGATGCTCCCCTTCCAATGAGCTATGTTCCCGGGTGAGCTTTGCCAGCAACTGTTCCAGCATGCGCTTCTCCTTGCGCAGCTCCAAAAGGGCTTCTGCCATTTCCGCCTTGTCAAAAATTTTTCCCTCGGGAATGATTGATTCCTCTGGCGATTCTGCAACCGGTTGCTCTGCCGGAGGAATAAAGGGTGACGCCTCGTCAATGCGACGCTGGTTCATAAAAGCAGGAGAGACGATTTCCATACCCCGGCCATGCAGGGTGTCCAGCATGTGCTTACGCAGGTTTGAGCGCGCGCTCAGCAGTTGCCTGGGTTCACTCAGAAAACCGGCGATCCGGTAGACCACCGAGTAATCCTGCAGATCGACAATCTGGACGAAGGGCTGTGTCAGATCAGCCTCGACGGCGGCACTGATCAGCGCCTCCTCGATGTTTCGGCGCGAGATATCGTAGCCCAACGATACCGTCGCCGAGACGATGGTTCCCGAGGATCGAACGATGGTATAGGGGTTTGATATCAACGTGAGATTGGGCAAGGTGGTCAGGTCACCATCCTCGGTCTGGATCTCGGTATGCAGCAAGCCACGCTCGGTTACCCGACCAAAATGCTCTGCCAGACGCAGGAAATCTCCAAGCCGAAAATTTTCAACCGTACGCAGCATGACACCGGCCAGTGCGTTGGCAACAAAAGTCGTCGAGGAAAAAGTGAGCACTGCAGTCACCACCAGACCCAGCACCGTGATCAGTTGCCCCTGGGTGGCGTCATCCAGGGGCAAAACCAGCAACAACGCAAGCAGCCCCAGGAACAGCAAACCGATTTTGATGCCCTGGCGCATCAGTCGCAAATCCTTGTCGGTTTGGCGCATTCTCGCTGCCACCAGGTAATTGGTCAGCCCCATACCAACAAACATCAGGGCTACAATCAGGAACGGCAGAACGAATGGTTTGATTTGAATTATAAAATCCACTGTCAGTGCCTACCCCTGCTTGCGGCTGTTTTCAACCGTGACGCCGGAAAACTCCCTTGGCATCACTTCGTAAAGGTAGTGTCTGGCAGTGGCGACTTCCAGCGCGGTGCGCGCAAAATGCTGCTGCAGAAACTGTGATACCGCCAGCACCGTCATACGTTGCTGCAGCACCGGATTGATCGCCGTCGATAATTCACCCGAGCAGGGGCGGACAGGTTCTATAGCGCTGATACCATCGGCAGAGTCACCAAGCAACTGATCCCAGCCCTGTGGCAGGGTTTGCCGTTCCAGCAGGCTCAGTACATAGCGACAGACAAGGGCATCGGGATTGTCAAGCCAGCGTGTATAGCGGGACAAACCGCTGAAACCGCTATGGGAACCGTTTGCCAGTGTCACCAGGGTAACATCAGGGGCTTTGCTCAGCAGAGGGGCTGCGTTGTCCTGGTAATCCACCAGCGCATCACCCGGTGTCGCCACTACCAGCAGCGGCACCTGCGACGAGCTGAAGAACCCGGGGCCCAGCATGGACGATGGACCGGCTATCGAAATCGCCAATTGCAAGCGCTCATCACGCCAGCGGGGATGGTAAGCCGACAGGGTGCTGGTCAAACCGCCCAGCGAAATGCCCATCGCCGCGATTCGCCCGGCATCCACTCGTTCAAAAAATGGCGAATCCGGATCCCTGTCCCAGGCGAGCAGAGTATCGAGCAGGAAGCTGATGTCTCCCGGCTGGTTGACGACATCCGCCAGGCGAGCCCCACCGGGCGCAAAGAATCGGGTCAATGGATAATCGGCCGCCACCACAAGGTAACCCTGGCGGGCCATATACGCTGCGAGATAAGCGCCACTGAGCTTATTCGCGGCATAGCCGTGGCTATAGACGAGCAAAGGGTGGCGACCCGGTGCTACCCGGCCATTTTCAACTCTGGGAAACCAAACCCTGATATCCAACTCGCGATGATCAAGCCCGGGGAAGTCGCCATTGGCGCCGGTAGCCCTGCTGGTGTCAACCAGGTGGTAGTCGATGTCTCCAACCGTGTAAATACCGCTTTGCATCAAGCGGCTACTCATGCTTTGGGCTGCCGGCTCCGCCGGCAGCCCGCTATAGCGAAACATGGCAAGCAGTAACCCGGCCAGCAAGCCGAGCAGCAGCGCTATGCGCCATCCGCTCATGCGTGTTCTCCCTGATGTCGTTTCTGTTTGCGGCTGGTAAAATTACTTCCGAGGTGGCCTATCAGGCCTTTTCATCCTGGCAATTCGTCGCAAAACCACCCCCGGGCCGGGTTCCGGTGAATGCAAAACTGCCTCAAACGGAGAGTGTATGCAGCGCTTGTCAAAAAAGATAGCCCATGTGTACCTGGCGCTTGGCATCCTTTTTTCCGCTGCCATGGCCTGGCACCTGTATGGCCTGGAGACAGAAAAAATTGATCGACAATTTCGCCGCGAGATCGATCGGCATAGCGCCGCTATCGAGCAGCTGCTGGTACAGCATTACGAAATCGTGCACGGCCTGACCAACGCGCTAGGCCTGCTGCCGCAACCTGAGCCAGATTATTTCGCCCGGCTGTGCGCACCGGTAGAACGACGCCACCCCGTCATCAGGTCGCTGGCATGGTACTGGCATGTTGCCGGCTCCGACCGCAAGGAACTGGAACAACGCTTACGCCATAGCCATTCCAAGTTTGCCATTAAATCATTCGACAGCGCGGTGAATCCCACCAGGCTGGGCAGGGCAAGCGCATTGCTTACCCGCTCCCCGGCGCAAAACTACCTGCCGATGATCGCAATTGTACCGCACGGCGATTCACGCTCTGCTTACCTGGGCCTCGACCTGTACAGCCTGCCTGCAATAGTGCCCGGGCTGGCCAGCGCCGCTGCGAACGACCGGATTTATGTATCAGGAGCCTATCGGCCTGCGGACAGCGATGCACTCAGCTTTGCCGCCTTTTACCCGGTCTATCGCTCGTTCCCCGGCGACCAGGAGCACGAATTCGTCGGCTTTGTGTCCGTCACTTTCGCCATCGAGTCACTGTTCGAGCAGGAGATGGAGAAAAACCTGGAGCACTGGGCGTTACGAATCGAAGCGCCCCATAACGTCGATGTCGACCCGGCTGTTTTCACAACCGGCCCAGCCCGCAAGCGTTTGGCCGAAAAGCACAGGTATCAACGTAAGATCTATGTCGGTGGCGACCGGTACTGGGATATGGAAGTTCGGCCGAGCGCAGCCTACATCGCGCAGCAACGCAGCAATACTCCGCTTTGGGCGTTTCTGGGCGGCCTCGTATTCACCGGGGTTATCTATTACCTCTGGCTAAACCAGATATATCGTACCTACAATATCGAGCTCCTGGTGGCCAAGAGGACCGAGAAGCTGGCGCTGGCCAATAAGCGCCTGCGAGAGCTTTCACAGACCGATGCTCTCACTGGAGTTGCCAATCGGAGGTTGTTCGAGGAGCGCCTGCAGCAGGAATTCCTGCGCCTGCGACGCAGCAAAAAAACCTTGTCATTGATGATGATCGATGTCGACTATTTTAAATCCTACAACGACTATTACGGACACCAGAAAGGCGATGAAACTCTTGAGCGTATTGCAAACTGCATCGCGGCAACGGTCAATCGCCCGGCCGACCTGGTAGCACGTTACGGTGGCGAGGAGTTTATCGTGCTGCTGCCTGACACCGATGAAAGTGCGCTGGAGTTAGGTCGTGATATTCTCCGAGCGGTCAGGCAACTGAATATTCCCCATGCACGCTCCAAAAGCGCTGATCGGGTCACCGTCAGTATCGGCTTTGGTTATGCTCCGGCAAACCAGTTGCAAACCCCCAAGCAACTTGTCCTTGCCGCTGACCAGGCTATGTACTTCGCCAAAGCCTCGGGACGCAACTGCATCGCCAGCGCAGCGGCGAATACCGATGAGCTGAAACCCACTCTCTTCCCGGAACATTGACAGTCGCGACCAGCGCAGCGGCGTGGGCAGGCTAGATCTCCCCGGGCAAGCGGGCGCAGCTGATAACCAGTCTGCGAAACCATTGGTGCCCCGGATTATGATGCAATAACGGACTCCAGATCATTTTCAATTCAAATGGCGGCACGGTGAACGGCGCTTCGCGAATTTGCAGGGATTGATCGCCACCCAGGGTTAGCGCCAGGCGGGTCGGCAGTGTCGCCACCAGGTCTGGCTGTTGCGCGATCCTGGCAGCCACACCGTAGTGACGTGTAAACACCACGATATGGCGCTCGTGACCCAACTCGGCAAGCGCCTCATCAACTCGCCCCAGGCGCATCGACTCCTGGGGGTTGATGCCGACCCCCTGCCCCATGCCGGTCTTGCTGACCCAGATGTGACGAGCAGCCAGGTAGCTTGCGAGGCTGAAGTCTGAAGACAGCGGGTGTCGCTGGTTGAAGACACAGGAGAAGCTGTCGTGCCAGATGGTATTCTGGTGAAACGAATTCGGCATATGGTCGAAACGATTGATTGCCATATCGACGCGACCCTGTTCCAGGTCGGCAAAGCTGACATCACTCGGTGTCAGGATATCCAGAGCCACCCCCGGCGCCACATTCGCCAGATGCTGCAGTAATGCAGGCAAAAGGGTTGCCTCTCCGTAGTCACTGGCCATAATTCTGAACACCCGCTTGCTGGCCGCGGGATCAAACTCGGCCTGCGGTTGTACGGTTCGCTCTATGATGCCCAGAGCCTCGCGAATGGCGGGCTGCAGCGCCTCGGCACGCTCGGTCGGTTGCATACCGGCACTGGTTCTAACCAACAGAGGGTCATCGAACAGCTCCCGCAGTCGGCGCAAGCCATTGCTCATCGCCGGCTGGGTAATTCCCAGACGAGCCGCGGCCCGGCTTACATTACTCTCGGTCAGGAGCACGTCCAGATAGACCAGCAGGTTAAGATCCATGCGGGATATATTCATACGCTAAATACCCATTGCCATTATCATATACCGGAAGAATCTTACTGCATCACCCTCAGGGCGGCAGCAACTTTTATCCGGCGCGAAACCGCTGTGGAGACGTTCGGACGGACTATTGACCTGCTCCGGAGCATTCTCGCCGCTAGCCATATTGTGTAAACTCGCCCGCTCATCTGCGCCTGAAGGCGTGGCCAGCGCCTGCACAGGGAAAAGCCCACCATGTCCAGCTCCCATCGACTCGCCCGCACTGTACTGAATGGCTTTCACGCCATGTTTGCGGATTTCCAGAATATCACCCTGGGTGCAAAAGCCCGATTCGAGCAGCAGGACTGGCACGGCGTCCAGCAAGCCCAGGCTGATCGTTTGGAGGTCTATAAGTCCAAAGTCGACAAGCTGATGCCGATGCTCAACAGCATGGTCAACAACGAGCTGAATGACTTTGGGCTGTGGAAAGATATCAAGCGCCACTACCAGGTCCTGATCGCGCACCAGAACAATTTTGAAATTGCAGAGACCTTTTTCAACTCGATATTCTGCAAGGTCTTTGACCACCAGCAGATCACCGATGACTATGCTTTTGTCACTTCCTCACGCCAACGACCCACCGCTAATCTCGACGACATGCTGTACAACAGCTACGCGATAAAAGCGGATTTTCGCCAGGTCATCACCACCATATTGCAGGACTACCGCTTTGCCGTGCCCTACCAGAACCTGCGCCAGGATGTGCGCAATGTCGCCCGGGAGGTGTATCGCGAGATAGTCCCCAAATACCAGGAGTCGCTGGACAATATTATCGTCGATGTCATGGACTCGGTGTTTTATCGCAACAAGGGTGCTTATCTCGTGGGCAGGATTTGCGTGCCCAACAGCCAGCCGATTCCCTTCGTATTACCCATCCTCCATGCCGGCGACGGTACCCTGTATGTCGACACCCTGATTCATGACCCTGACGAGGTCAGTATTATATTTTCCTTCACCCGTGCCTATTTCATGGTGGATGCGCCCACTCCCGCCGCTATCGTGGCATTTCTCCATAGCCTGATGCCGCACAAGAAAATCTATGAGCTGTATGCCAGTTTCGGCTTTCGCAAGCATTCGAAAACAGAATTCTATCGGGACTTTGTCAATCACCTGCCAAACTCTGACGACTCATTTGTAGTGGCCCCCGGCATCAAGGGCATGGTCATGACGGTATTCACCCTGCCGTCCTACGACATTGTATTCAAGCTGATCAAGGATCGGTTCACGCCGCCCAAGGAGGTCACCGCAGACATCGTCAGGGCCAAATATCGCCTGGTTACCCGCCACGACCGTGTGGGCCGCATGGCCGATACCCAGGAATTCAGTGGCTTTCGCTTTCCCCTTGACCGCTTCGATCCGCAGCTGTTGCGGGACCTGCAGGAGGAAGCCGGTTCGCTGCTTGAGATCGGCGAGCGCGAAATCACCATCAAGCACCTCTACACCGAGCGCAGGATGACGCCTCTCAATCTTTACCTGCGCAGCGCCAACGATCAGGAAATTGCCAATGTCATGGACGAGTACGGCAACGCCATCAAACAGCTGGCAGCAGCCAATATATTCCCCGGTGATATGCTGTTGAAAAATTTTGGCGTGACTCGCCATGGCAGGGTGGTGTTCTACGACTACGACGAGATCTGCCACATTACCGAGTGCAATTTTCGCAGGATTCCCGAAGCCAAAACCGAAGAACAGGAGATGGCATCGCAGCCCTGGTATGATGTTGGCCCCTTCGACGTTTTCCCGGAGGAGTTTCGCTTGTTTTTTTCCGGCAACCCGAAGGCACGCCGGGCGTTCGACTGCCTCCACAGTGATCTCTACGAGGCCGAATTCTGGCAAAGCCTCAAGCGGCAGATCGAGGAGGGTAAGGTCGTGGATGTGTTTCCTTACCGTCGCAAGCGGCGCTTCGATCAGAACTGACAATGGCCCACTGGCGGTAAGCCCGGGCCGGCAAAAACGGGTACACTAGGAGTAATGGAAAAACACCCGCCGTTTGGCCGCCTGTTGCGCTTCTGGCGCAATACCTTTTCCCTCAGCCAGGAAGCCTTGTCACTGGAGGTGGGGGTGTCCGCACGCCACATCAGTTTCCTTGAGACCGGCCGATCGAAGCCGGGTAAAAGCCTGGTTTACCAGTTGGCCGGGGCGTTTGGCCTGTCGGGCCGGGATACCAGCAACCTGCTGGCGGCGGCAGGGTTTTTCCCGGGTCGCGCCGACAGCGACCTGTCGACACCGGAACAGCGTTGGCTGCGTAAAGCGGTCGCTATGCGATTGCGAGACCTGGACCCGGTTCCCGCCTGGGTCGCAGACTCCTGTGGCCGCATCCTGATGGTCAATCATGGCTGGATTCACCTGAACCGGGATAACCTCCACGAATTTGGCAAGTCGCTGCTCGAAAACTCCTATCACATGTATTTTTCCGAACTCGGACTGCGCAAGCAATTACTCGACTGGGAGGATCTCGCCTGCGCGCTACTGGTCAATCTGCAACAGGAAGTCCTGCTCACCGAAGACCAGGCAGCCAGCCAGGTGCTGGATGAATTGCTGCAATACTCCGATGTACCCAGCGACTGGGCCCTGCGGGGAGCCCGCATTCCCTACTCCCACAGTTTCAAGATTCGCAGCCAGCGCGACCAGCAACAGATCACCTGGATTGCGGTTAACAACACCGTTGGCGCGACCCCCTATGTCGCCCAGCCTCGCTTGCTACTGTCGGCGCTGCACCCCCTGGACGCTGACCAATGGCCGACACGGGAGCAACTGCAGCAGCTCGAGCATCCCCTGCTATATCCCGCTTGAAACACCCGGTTAGTGATGACTGCGATGGCGTCCCACCGGCACAATCAGGGAGAGATCCTCACTCTCAACCCAGCGGGTATCAATCCCGTAGACCCGGCGCAGTATCTCCGGCTGCAGGACTTCCGCCGGTGCACCCTGGATCACGCTATTGCCATGATCCATCAACAGCAGGCGGTCGCAGAACCTGGCGGCATAATTGAGATCGTGCAACACCACCAACACGCTGCCACCACTGCGCGCATGCTCGGCAAAAATCTCCATGATGTGGAATTGATGATAGGGGTCCAGCGATGCAATCGGCTCGTCTGCCAGCAACGACGGCGCACCTGTGGCCAACAGGCGCGCGAGATTAACCCGCATGCGCTCACCCCCCGACAGAGTCGTAACTACCCGCTCCAGCAAGTCCTCGACTTCGGCCAATTGGACCGCCCGGGCAATGGCCTGCTGGTCCCCCGGGCCCGGGCGCTGCCAGTACGACAGGTGGGGGAGCCTACCCATAGCGATCACGCGGGCGGCGAGCAGCGGCCAGTGTGACTCCGTGTTTTGCGGCAGATAAGCCATCTGCCGGGCCCGCTCCCGCATCGACCAACTCTCCAGCTGGCGGCCCTGCAAGCGGCAACTGCCCGCGTCCAGTTGCACCAGGCCCAGCATGGCGCGCATCAAGGTGGACTTGCCCGCGCCATTGGGACCGATCAGGCCCACGACCTGGCCTGGCACGAGTTCTACCGATACCCCATCGACGATTGCCACGCCGTTGCGCACGACCCTGGCCTGTTCAATTTGTATATGGCTCATACCGCCTCATGCCGCATGCGGTAAACCAGCCAGAGAAAAAACGGCCCGCCTACCAGTGCGGTGACCACTCCCAGCTTCAGCTCCTGCTGCGGCGATAGTAACTGCACTGCAGCGTCCGCCAACAACACCATCACGGCTCCCGCGATGGCACTGGGCAATAACAGCCGGCCGGGCTCGGCGCCGACCAGCGGCCGAATCAGGTGCGGCACCACCAAACCGACAAATCCCACGTTGCCACTGACCGATACCGCCGCCCCCACCGTAAGCGCGACACCAACAATAATGAAAGCTCGTTGGCGCCCGATATTGAAACCCATGCTCTGGGCACCCTCCTCCCCAAAGCTGAGCGCGTCGAGGAAGCGACCGCTACCCAACAGGCACAGCCATCCAGCGAACATAAACGGAACCGCTATGGCGACATCTCTGATGCTGCTGTCGGCCACTGACCCCAATAACCAGTAGACGATCTCACTCATGGCATAGGGATTCTCGGAAAAGTTGAGGGCCAGCGAAATCAGCGAGGATGCGACGGCATTTATCGCCACCCCGGCCAGTATCAGCCCCAGCACGCTGGCCTCCCGGCCGGCCAGGAAGAATATCAGCATCACCCCTAGCGCGGCACCTACCAGGCCACCCAGGGGCAACAGGTACCACGCCAGCCCGGCAAAACCAAAATAAAACGTGATGACTGCGCCAAGGGCAGCACAATTACTTACCCCGACCAGGCCCGGGCCGGCCAGGGGGTTGCGCAGCAAGCCCTGCATAGCGGCGCCAGCCAGCCCCAGGCAGGCGCCCACCAAGCCCGCCAAGATTGACCGTGGCAGACGGATCTCGAGCAACACCAGCGCATCCACCGAGCCCTTGCGCGCACCGCTGGAGAATACTTCGCTGAGTTTTAACGGAAAGGGGCCACTCAAGAGGTCCAGCAAAAATGCCAGCAGCAGGGCCAACACAAGGAACGGCAGCAGCCACCAGCGAGGCTTTGATCGCACTAGCGTAAATCCCGCAGTTCGGCAACCGCCTGCGCAACCATCGGTGTCGGGCAGGACCAAAGCCGGCCGTCAATCCGGGCCGTGGCGCTGGCAGCGATATTCTTTTCGAGCGCAGGATGGCGTAATTTTTTTTGCGCCAGTGAGTTCATATTGGGCTCCTGGTCATCGATGATATACAGGTCCGGCTGGTGACGCAGCAACTGTTCCAGCGGGATTACGGCACCGTATTGATTGCCCAGGCGATCCGACAGGTTAGCAAAACCCGCCGCCTCCAGCACCGCGCCCGGCAGGGTTTCGGCCCCGGGGCTGTAGCCGTTGGGGGCGTAGATGACAGCCAGTGGCCTTGGGTCCGCCGGGGCTGCGCGCCCCGGGTCCAGCTGGCGATCCATTGCGGCGAGCAGTTCTGCGCCCGCGGCTGGCTGCTGCAACAGCGCTGCAGTATGGGCGATGACAGTAGCGACATCTTCCAGCGACTTCGCCCCCGGCACCAGCTCGACCCGATAGCCCAGCTCACGCAGCAACCGAACCAGGCGACGATCGGAGAGTTCATAGGCCAGAACAAGGTCGGGGTCGAAAGCCACTATCTCCTCGACCCGGGCATGGTTCAGGGGTATCTGCCCAACCCGTTCGGCATATGCTGAATACACCGGGTTGGCGGCCATGAAAGAGACCGAACTGATCCGCTCGACAGGGGCCAGCAGCAACAGCAATTGGTCAGTACAAAGGTTGATCGAGACGATACGTTCGGCGGCCTGCGTGCGCCCGCCACAGAGGTAACACAGGATCAACAGTGTTAGCCAGAGGCACCGGCGGTCGAGCTTGACGGAGGGAATCACAAACTATGGCCTGCAACAATGGACACGCTTGTCAGGCACACAGCAAGGCGCACTCGACCTGCGGCACTTTAGGAACAGTGCCCATTATTGTCAAACGTCAGGACCGGGGGTCGCAGAGTAATGATCCCAAAGAACCTCACTGCAGGTACTCCTGCCTGCACCACACTTTCGCCTCGCGGCTGCCCCCGACAGCGACTTGCGCTGGCTGATACTTTTCTGGCATGGTGCGCGCCTTTCAAACAACAAAGCGCACCTTGTTACATTACGAAGCGGGCAACTATGAGCACCTCAAGCAGCAACCCTCATGCGGTAAAATACCTTGGCACGCTGGCGCTCAAGTCCAGTCATCCCGCCGTTAAAAAACTGCGGCGTGACGGCCACGAGCCCTCGATACATGGCAACAAGGTATGGCGCTCAAGCTTTGTACTCATGAACTATCTCAAGTCCAAGCCCCTGCCGGAGGGGGCCAGGGTGATCGACGCCGGCTGCGGCTGGGGGCTGACCGGGATCTACCTCGCAAAACGCTTCGACGCCCGGGTTACCGGTATCGATGCGGATGCAGACGTGGCTCCGTTCCTGGCGGCCCAGGCTGCCATCAACGATGTCGAAATTGACTTCCAGCGCAAAAAGTTCCACCAGATCAGCAAGCGGGACCTGGTTGGCGTGCACACCCTCATCGGCGCCGATATCTGCTTTTGGGACGAACTGGTGAAACCGCTTTACCGTTTGATCGGTCGCGCCATGAGCGCGGGGGTGGAACAGGTACTGATTGCCGACCCCGGCCGCAGCCCGTTCTGGGAGCTGGGCAGGCTGTGCGAAGAAAAATTCAACGCGACCACAATCGAGCGCCGGATCAGCAAACCCTACAACACCAGCAAGCAGATTCTCGCGGTGCAGCGACCCTGAATCCCGCTCAACCATTTTGAAAATTTGACTCAGCGGTTCAACCATACACCCCGGGGTTGGCGCAGTGGGGTAGCTCCCTGCCCTGCAATCCGGCCACCAGGTTGGCGACTGCCATGCTCGCCATCTGCTCGCGGGCATGTCGGGTAGCACTGCCGATATGTGGCGTTAGCACCACGTTCGGCAATGCCAGCAGCTCGCTATCAGGTTCCAGGGGCTCGCGCCCAAAAACATCGATACCGGCGGCAAACAGGCGCCCGCCGCGCAGCGCCTGGCACATGGCAAGCTCATCCACAATTCCGCCGCGGGCCGTGTTGACCAGGACCGCGCCGGGCTTGATCCGCTCAAATGCCGCCCGGTCGAGCAACATTCTCGTTTCTTCTGCCAGGGCGAGGTTTACGCTGATGAAGTCCGACTCCGCCAGCAACCCGTTCAGGCTTGCAGCCTCCACGCCAGCGACTTCGCGCCCCGATCGCGACCAGCCCATAACCCGCATATTGAAGGCCGCGGCGCGGCGCGCCACGGCCTGACCGATAGCCCCGAGCCCGATGATACCGAGCGTCGCGCCGTGCAGGTCACGACCCAACAGCATCTCCGGATACCAGCGATTGTCGTCCCGCCAGCACTGGTTGCGAATGTAGCGGTCGGCCTCAACCACCCGGCGCGCCGCCGCTAACAACAGCGCAAAGGTGAGGTCAGCCGTGGTTTCCACCAGTACGCCCGGGGTATGTCCAATGGCGATACCGCGGCGGCTGGCGGCAGCCTGGTCGATATGATCGATCCCCACCGACATGGTCGACACTACCCTCAGGCCAGCGCAGCGCTGCAGCAACTCGGCGTCAATCTGTTCAGTGAGCATACACAACAGGCCATCGACATCCGCCGCTCTGGCCAGTAATTGCGCCCGCCCTATCTGTCGGGGCTGTTGCCAAATGTCCAGTTCGGCTGCGGCCCGCAACGGCGCCAGGGCGGATTCAGGTAACTGCCGGGTCACCAGTACTTTTGGCCTGGCTGTATGCATCATCACAGCTTTGCCTACCTACGCGTTATGGTTTCAATGTGGCAAAAAGCTTGTCGGAACACCGTTGCGCCGCAACAAACGATCGAACCACTATCTGAGTCAATTGCCTGGCTTGTTCCTGCTTTTCAGCAGCACCGGGCCCGGATCATCGACAGGACCCATGCAGATCACGAATTCTGCCTCTGGCTGATAAAGAATTACGTCCACTCCCTGCCCCCACGGAATGACCGTACTAACCCCGACCCATTCAAACCTCCGCCAGATTGCCCTTGCTCTCCAGCCATTTTTTTCGGTCCGGGGAGCGCTTTTTCGACAGCAGCATATCCAGCACCTCGCGGGTGCCATCGGCGTCATTGATCGAAAGCTGTATCAATCGGCGGGTATCCGGATTCATAACGGTATCCCTTAGCTGCATGGGATTCATCTCACCCAAGCCCTTGAAACGGGTGACCTGGATTTTTCCCTTTTTCTTTTCCGCGGCAATCCGATCCAGCACCCCGGATTTTTCCGACTCGTCGAGGGCGTAGAATACTTCCTTGCCGACATCGATGCGATACAAGGGCGGCATCGAAACGTAGACATGCCCCTGGGCGACCAGCCTGGGAAAGTGACGCAGGAATAGCGCGCACAACAGGGTGGCGATGTGCAGGCCGTCGGAATCGGCGTCGGCCAGAATACAAATCTTGTTATAGCGCAATCCGCTGAGGTCGGAGTTTCCAGGCTCGATCCCGAGCGCCACGGAAATATCGTGGATTTCCTGGGATGCCAGCACTTCGGATGACTCCACTTCCCAGCTGTTGAGAATCTTGCCCCGCAGCGGCAGGATGGCCTGGTACTCGCGGCTACGCGCTTGTTTCGCAGAGCCGCCCGCTGAATCGCCCTCCACCAAAAACAGTTCAGTTCGCTCCATATCACCGCCAGCGCAATCCGCCAGTTTGCCCGGCAGGGCTGGGCCTGAGGTAACTTTCTTGCGAGCAACCTTTTTGCTTTTCCGCAAGCGCCCCTGCGCGTTGCTGATAAAAAGATCCGCCAGGCGGTTGGCCTCTTCGGTATGCTGGTTGAGCCAAAGCCCGAAAGCATCCTTGGCGACGCCGGATATGAAGGCCGCGCACTCGCGTGAGGTCAGCCGCTCCTTGGTCTGGCCGGAAAACTGTGGGTCAGCCATCTTGGCAGACAACACGTAGGCACACTTGTCCCAGATATCATCCGGCGTCAGTTTGATTCCCCGGGGCAGCAGGTTGCGGAATTCACAGTACTCACGCACGGCTTCCAGCAAACCGGTACGCAAACCATTGACATGGGTACCGCCCTGGGTGGTGAGGATAAGGTTGACATAGGATTCGGCGGTTACCTCCCCTTCATCCACCAGCCATTGCACTGCCCAGTCAACGGCTTCGTTGCCGCCGGCGAAGCTTCCCACGAAGGGCTGCGCCGGCAGGGTTTCGCAGCCCGCTGTGGATTCCCTGAGGTAGTCGGTAATGCCGTCCTCAAAATACCATTCCTGCTTGTCACCACTGGCTTCGTCCTCGAAGATTACCCGCAGGCCCGAACACAAAACGGCCTTGGCCCGCAGCGTGTGCTTGAGCCTGGATACTGAAAACCTGGGCGAGTCAAAATACTTTGGATTGGGTGAAAATTGAACCGTTGTCCCGGTGTCACGCTTCTTGCAACTGCCGATAATTTCCAGCCCACTCACCGGCTCACCATTGGCGAACCGCATTTCATAGACATTGCCATCACGCCTGATCGTGACTCGCAGGGCAGCGGACAGGGCGTTAACCACCGACACTCCGACGCCATGCAAACCTCCGGAAAACTGGTAGTTGTCATTGGAGAATTTGCCACCGGCATGGAGCGTGGTCAGGATCACCTCTACACCCGGCTTGCCGATTTCAGGATGCATATCCACCGGCATACCGCGGCCATCGTCGCTGACGCTCACTACGCCGTCGCGATGCAGCAGCAGCCGAATTTCACTGCAGTGACCAGCAAGCGCTTCATCCACACTGTTGTCTATGACCTCCTGGGCGAGGTGATTCGGCCGGGCGGTCTCGGTGTACATACCCGGTCGCTTGCGCACCGGATCCAGCCCGGTGAGTACTTCAATATTCTGTGCCGTATACTGGCTCATGGATACAACTGACCTTGTTGAGGATGGAAAGTAATGAGGACAGCGAACAGACCGGCGACGATGCAACCGACCACCAGCTCGCTTGGGGTGAGCGCATTTTGGCAACTGGTGGCTTTTAGTCAAGGATTAGCAGCGACAAATTGCCCGTTGATGTGTCGCATTTTCAGCCTGATGGTGTGCAGCCGGCGCAATTGCGTGCTGGTTGCAGCGCAAGCGCTCAATAACCATTGCATTCGTAGTCGGCATCAAAGAGTTCAGCGGAGATCCGCCCTACCTCGGTACCAATCGAGCCATCTTCTTCCAACCACAAGCGACGGTATCCCGGTTGCTGGTGATCGACTTTGAAATGTTCGCTGCCCGGAGCGAATTGAACACAGCTTGAAGGTGTGGCCAGTAGCCGGTAATGCTGTCGCTGCAGATCGAACTCCTGGTGCACATGCCCCCACAATAACGCCTTTACCCGCTTGCAAGCATCCAGCATCTGCAACAACCTGGCACCGTTGCTGATGATTTGCTGGTCCAGCCAACGACACCCTATGGCCACCGGATGATGATGCACGCAGACCAGCAGGTGTTGGTAGTCGGGCTGCTGCAAAAACTGCTCGAGCCGCTCCAGCTCGGCGTCGGCCAACTCGCCGCCCACCGCACCGGGAATCTGGGAATTCAACAGGATAATACCCCAGCAACCTGCCCCGATAGTCTTCGCCATATGGGCTGCTGCCACCGCCTCCATATTCGCGATATCGTCGTGATTACCAGGCAGCCAGGCGTGCAGGATACCGGTCGCATCTACCTGGCGCCGCAGTTCCCGATAAGCAGCGACACTGCCGTCATCAGAAAGATCGCCGGTGAGCAGCATCAGGTCACTGGCACCAGTTTCGGTGGCCGCGCGCAGCACGTGCGCCAGGCTCTGACGGGTGTCTACTCCCGCAAGCCGGTTATCTGCAGCGGCGCCGATATGGGTGTCGGTTACCTGCAGGACCGCCAGCGGCCCCCCGTTGTGATCAAGTTTCAAATGCAAAACAGTTCCCATACCTCATACTTGTGTTGCAACGGTTCGCAGCTTCCTTGCAACGACCATCCCGCTGGCCCAGCGCCCCGGCTGGAATAATACAGGCTCCCGCCTGCCACGGCTCTATTCACGCCCGCCCCATAGCGGTCCCGCACGAGGTCCTGGAGGCGAATAGAGAGCCATTGTGACGGGTCCGGCATTTGTTCACCATGCAATCCTGCGGCATTAGTCGTCGCCATGTTGCCACGGTAAAGCAGGTAAAATGGCAGGTTTCAGCTGAGTAACACGTGACTGTGTACGGAACGCCCGTTGGCAAGGCAAAGGCTCAACCACTCACCGAAAAAGCGGTTCAGCTGAAATTTTTCATCGCGTTGGTACATTCCGGCATTCGGATAATCGTAGCGCGGTTTGATATGGCGATGCCCCTGGCAGGCTACTACCTCTGCCATACGGGCGTCGTGGTAAACACGAACCTGGAACTGGGGTGGCGGCGCCGCACTCGCCGCATTGCCGCACTGCTCTATATCGATGATCGTCGTGTAGGGGGCCCGCTCCAAAATCCTTACCGCCACGTCGTGGCCGCCGAGGGCATCGACGATAAAGCCGCCCACAGTATCGCCCCGCAATTGTGGCATTAGCTTTTCCAATGCCACATAGTTGGCGGCGCACAGCGCTTGCAGGCCTGCCAGATCGACCTTGTGACGGCTTCTGTGGTGAGCTCGCATTGAACCGGATTTACTCCTGCCTGATGAAGTTACGCCCGGATACAGTAGCAGAATTCGGCGCCATGCCGCAATTCGACTGAAAGCAGTTTTTCGATGATTTTTTGCAACAAACTTTGTTACACTGGGGCGCAATAAAAATCCGGCGAAAATACACACAGCAGGGGTCGCTATGTTTTGCAGACGCACCAGGACGCTTCTCAATCGCGCCGCAATTGGCCTTACCGTATTGACATCATGCTCTCTTGCTACCGCCGACAACCTGCGCGAGATTTACGAACTTGCCCTGCGCAATGATCCGACGATTCGCGCCGCTGAGGCGAACTACAAGGCCGGCCTGGAAAATGAGAACCTCGGGCGCGCCGGGCTGCTGCCCCAGGTCAATGCCAGGGCCGACTACAACTCTACCGACCTGAGTAACACAGGCGGCTTCGTCATCCCGATACAGGATCCCAACACGGGTAACATTGTCTCTGTTGAATCCAACAACAATGACACCAAGGCAGACACCACTGCCTGGGGAGTCAGCCTCGACCAGCGGGTTTTCGATATGCCGGCCTGGTTCAGCTTTACCCGGGGCAAGGAACTGTCTCGCCAGGCCCAGGCGCAGTTTGCCGCCGACCAGCAGGACCTGATCGTGCGCGTTGCAGAAGCCTACTTCGACGTCCTGCGCGCCCTCGACAACCTCAATGTATCCCGCGCCCAGGAGCGCACCAACAAGCGCCAGCTGGAGCAGACCCAGCAGCGCTTCGACGTTGGCCTGATCGCCATTACCGATGTCCACGAGTCCCGCGCCGCCTACGATCTGGCGGTGGCCCAGCGCCTGAGCGACGAGGGGAGCCTCGGGGTCGCGCTGGAACGCTTGTCGACCTTGACCGGGCAGCAACATGAGAACGTCTGGCTGCTCGAGGAGGACTACCCGGTGGTGGATCCCGACCCCATGGAAAAAGAAGAGTGGGTCGATTTTGCCCTCGACAACAATTACTCCGTCAAGGCGGCAGCTTACGGCCGGGATGCGGCCAACGAGTTTGCCAAAGCCAGGAAATACGAACATGCCCCCAAGCTGACCGCCAGACTTGGCTATGACGACTCGAAGACTGATATTGAACGGGAAACCGATAATTTCAGCACAGATTTCAACCAGGATTTCGACGGCACATCGGTGCGCCTCGACCTGAGCCTGCCAATCTACAGCGGCGGCGCCATCAGCGCTTCCCGGCGCCAGGCCTACGAGCAGTACAATAGCGCCCAGGAAGTCTACGCCGGTACCGTGCGTAACACGGTGCAGGCAACACGGGCACTGCACCTGCAAACCACAGTCGACGTGGCGACGACCAATGCCCGGCGCCAGGCTATCACTTCCAGCAAAAGCGCCTTCGAAGCCACCCAGGCCGGCTATGAAGTGGGCACCCGGAACATTGTCGACGTGCTGAACGTGCAGCAAAACCTGTTTACTGCGGTTCGCGATTACGCCAACGCACGCTATCAGTATGTTCTCGATATGTTAAGGCTGAAAAGGGAGGCCGGCATCATCAGCCCACAGGATGTGTACGAGCTGAACAACTGGCTCAAGCCGCCGGATGCGCCGACGCTATCAGGCACACCCCTGACCCAGTAAACCCGGCCTGGTTTTATGCCACTTTACCATCGACGACATTAGCAATAACGTCGAGCAGGCGTTGCAGTGATCCACGGTTTTGTTCTATCACTGAATACGCACGTTCACCCGCCTCCTGGCGATAAGCCGAACTCGCTAACAGTCTTACGATGGCGCTCTCGATATCCAGGGCATTGGGGCATATCTGCAGCGCGCCGGCTTCCAGCATCAGGTCGGCGATTTCCTGAAAATTAAAAAGGTGGGGACCTGACAGCACCGGCATCGACCACAGTGCCGGCTCGAGTAAATTGTGACCACCCCTTGGTATCAGGCTACCGCCCACAAAGGCGATATCGGCAGCGCCGAACAAACCCAGCAAGTCCCCCATGGTGTCACCGATGACGACACCGGCATCAGCCCCCGGCATCGCTCCGGAACTGAGCCGATGGGGGACCAAACCAGCCTGGCTTACCAGCTCCACAGCCCTGTCGAATCGCTCTGGGTGGCGCGGCACCAGAATCAGCAACAGCGCTGGATCATGCTGTAGCAAAGCCAAATGGGCCCGGAGGATGATTTCATCCTCTCCCTCGTGGGTACTAGCCGCAATCCAGCACAGCCGACCGCGACCCCAGGCCCGGCGCCAGGCGCTGGCTTTATCGCGATCAGCATCGTCCAGCTGCATGTCGAACTTGATGTTGCCGGTAACCCTGGCTTTCTCAGGCGGCAGACCCAATGCTATAAAACGCTGGGCCTCGATTTCAGTCTGCACGGCAACGGCGCTCAACTGGTAGAGCATATTCCGGGTTAAATTCTCGACGCGCTGGTAGCCGTCCGCTGATTTTTTCGACAGCCTGGCGTTCGCCAGTATCACCGGCACCCCGGCGCTGTGACAGCTGTAGATCATATTCGGCCACAGCTCGGTTTCGATAATAACCAGCAGCGTGGGCTGGAAATGACGGATAAAACGCTGCATCACCCCAGGCAAATCATAGGGCGCATAGACGTGGCTAACCAGGCCACCCAGCAGCGCCCTGACCCGCTCGGCACCGGTAGGCGTGGTGGTGCTCACCACTATTGGCAAGTCGGGATAGAGCACCGCCAATTGCCTCACCAGGGGCACGCTGGCTATGGTTTCACCCACCGACACCGCATGTACCCAAATGCACCGCTGCAGCGCCGGCTGGTTATAGTAGCCAAAGCGCTGGCCAATACCATCGCGATAGGCTGGGGCCTTGATCGAGCGCCAGTACAAGCGCAACAGCAGCAATGGCTGCAACAGGTAAAACAGGAATGTATAGAGGATGCGCACGAAATAACCGGGCCCTTTAGCTTCATCGAAAGACACACGGTATACTACCGCGACTTACTCCTGCAAACGAGAGGCGCACGGCCGATGCTCAACCCGGATGAAGAAAAGCTCGTCGAGGTCGATGTCGCTATTGTCGGCGCCGGAATTGCCGGCCTGTGGCTACTCAACCGTCTGCGAGGAGCCGGTTACTCGGCAGTACTGCTGGAGAAATCGGCCCTTGGCAGCAGCCAGACGATCGCCTCCCAGGGGATGATTCACGGTGGCTTGAAGTACGCCCTTGCCGGGACCCTTACCGGAGCTTTCGAGTCGATCAAGTTGATGCCTCAGCTGTGGCAGCAGTGCCTCGACGGCAACGGTGAGATCGACTTGCGAGCCACCAGAAAATTATCGGACGACTTCATCATGTGGTCCGCCGGCAGTGTCGGCTCAAAGCTGGTTTCCTTCTTCGCCAGTAAATCACTTCGGGGCCGGGTCGAGAAACTCAAGCGCGAGGACTTTCCACCACCTTTTGCCAACTCCCCCTACAAAGGCACTATCTACCGCCTGGTCGATGTGGTGCTCGATGTACCGTCATTGCTGGAAAACCTGTCTGCTCCCCATATGCCGGCAATTGCCAAAACTGAACAGTTGGATTGGCGCACGGGCGAGCAGGAAGTCGAGCAGCTGGTCTGTGACAACGGGGTGGCGATACGGGCGCGGCGCTACGTCATCACCGCCGGGGAAGGAACCGGCGCAATCCTCAGCGCGCTCAACATTCAACAACCCGAGATGCAGATTCGCCCGCTGCACCAGGTGATGGTAAAACACAAACTGCCTTACAGCCTCTACGGGCACTGTATCGGCGCCCAGACTTCGGCATCACCGCGCCTTACCGTCTCCACCCACCCTTGCCGGGATGGCGATCCGGTCTGGTACCTTGGCGGTGACCTGGCCAACGATAGTATCGACTGGTCGAGCGACAGGCTGATCGACCACGCCCGCAAGGAGCTGGCCGATATTTTTCCATGGCTGGACTTCAGCGGCGCGCAGTGGGCGACCACCCTGATTAACCGCGCTGAACCGAAGCAGGAGCAGTTGATCAAACCCGATACCGCATTTTCCAGCGGGACCGATGCCCGGCAAAATGTCGTTGTTGCCTGGCCCACCAAGTTGAGCCTGGCTCCCGATCTCGCGCAGCAGGTGCTCACCTTACTGCAGGACCAAATCCAGCCCGGTCCGGCGCGACACTTCGAGCAACTCTCTGCGCTGCCAAAACCACCGATTGCAACCCCGCTGTGGGATGAGGTTTGGGGTTAGGCAGTGGAATTGCGGCAAGTCGGTGATACCGGCGTATGGGTATCGGCACTGGGCCTTGGCACGGTAAAGCTGGGCCGCGACCAGGGGGTCAAGTACCCCAACCGGTTCACGATTCCCGACGACCGGCAGGCCAGCGCCCTGTTGACCAGGGCCCGACAACTGGGCATCAACCTGATTGATACCGCTCCCGCCTACGGTAATAGCGAACAACGCCTCGGTGAATTGCTCGCCAGGCAACGGCGTGACTGGGTCATCTGTACCAAGGTAGGTGAGGAATTCGAACAGGGGAAATCGCGCTACGATTTCACCCCGGAGCACATTCGCAACAGCGTTGAACGCAGCCTCAAGCGAATCCAAACCGATTATCTCGATCTGGTAATGGTCCATTCCAGTGGCGATGACGAGGCCATCCTGCAGCGACACGATCCTCTCGGGGTGTTGGCCGAAATGAAACGCCGGGGCATGATACGCGCCTTTGGTATGTCCACGAAGACCGTCAGTGGCGGCATTCTGGCTGCATCACGTTCAGACTGTGTAATGGTCACCTACAACCTGGACTACCGCGATGAGCAGCCCGTGCTGGACTATTGCTCGTCCCACAACAAGGGCGTTCTGATCAAAAAAGCCCTCGGCAGTGGCCACTTGAGTCGCGACCTGGAGGATCCGGTAACGGCGAATCTGGACTTTATCCTGCGCCACCCGGCGGTGACATCTATTGTCCTCGGCACCATCAACCAGGATCACCTCGCCAATAACGTCGCCATTTGCAACGCCCTGCTGTCGAGCCAGCTATAAGCCGCGACCAGCGGCGCCATTCATCGATTCGCGGCCAGCTCAGGCACCAGCTTGAGGTAGGACAAAGCCACCGCCTCAGGCTCCAGCAGCGATAGCACCCCGTCACGCAGCGCTGGCTCGACGGGCTGCGACACCCTCTCGACCAGGCCCTGGGCCAGGCGCCTGGTGAAAGTCGCCTGGGGCTCGATCGCAACCAGCGCCGAAGGCTGAAAGAATTCCAGCGCTCCTGGATAAGCGCTGACCAGAAACGGGGTGCCCAGCACCGCGGCCTCGAGACAGACGTAGCCCATGGCCTCGGATTTTGAGGGCAACACCAATAACTGCGCCTGCTCCATGTAAGGATAGGGATTCGCCTGGAAGCCGACAAATTGCACCCTGTGAGCCACACCAAGGGCAACGGCCCGCTGTTCCAGCTGAGCCTGCTCCCGACCTCGGCCGACATACCAGAGCTGGAGCTGCAAGCCACTTTCAGCGTAGGCTTCGAGTAATTCGAACACACCTTTGCTGCGATCGAGCTTGCCGACGTAGACGATATAATCGCCGACGGGAGTATAGGCCGCCGCGAGCCGCCTGATCCCGGCGACGTCGAGGGGATTGTACAGAACATCGCTAACGCTCAGTCCTAGCTGATGCGCATCGTCAGCAACCGCACTCGATACGGCCGCCAGCCGATAT
Organism: Cellvibrionales bacterium; assembly: GCA_024645065.1. Classification (GTDB taxonomy): domain Bacteria; phylum Pseudomonadota; class Gammaproteobacteria; order Pseudomonadales; family JAHEGP01; genus JAHEGP01. The sequence continues at coordinate 32,783 of JAHEGP010000003.1, forward strand.
CCCGCCGCTGCCCTGTCACGCAGGCGAGAATTCTGCTGCCAGGTCGCCGACAGGGTTTGATGAATGACCGCCAGCACGGGTTGTTGCCTGAAGTAGCTTGGTACATCGCAGGTGAAGTCCTTTACCACCAGGTCGAGCCTATCCTGCCAGCCCAGGCTCGCCAGGGCTTTGGCCACTCGCTGGTTAATCACCTGGTCAGAGCGTGAGGCAAACCAGGCCGGAAACAGCTTGTGCAGCTGCAATAGCCGACTGATTCGCAGTAGCGGGTGACTGCGGGCGCGCCCGGTGTATATCACGGAATAGTCCGGCGGTATCGCAACCTCACCGGGATCGCCCAGCACGATATGACTGACCGGACAGCCCACCCGCCGCAATGCACCCTGCAGGGCAAGAATCCAGGAGCTGGAACCTGAAAGACGCAGGCTACCCGACACCAGCAGCACCCGGTAACTGGCAAATCGAGGACTCCCGGCGCCACCGCCAGCCATCAGCCCGATCCCGCTGACGCCAGCCCCTGCTGGGCACAGAGACTCGCCCAGACCTGCTGCGCGGTAACGGTCTTCAGGCACTGGGCCTCAGGCCCGCTGTAGTCGGCCGTGGCGCACTGTCGCTTGTAACAGGGAACACAGGGGTAACCACCAGCCACCAAATGCGTTGCATAGGGCCCGCTGGCGCCGATGAGATTCGGGTCGGTCGGCCCGTACACCGCAACCACGGGGGTATCGAGGCAGGCCGCGATATGGGCAAGACCGGTATCATTGCAAACCGCGCCGGCACTACCCCGCATCAGGGATGCCAGATCCGTCAATGGCAACCTGGGTAAAACCTCGCAGTGCGCGAAAGGGGCAGCCAGGTCTAGCGCCTGTTGCTGTTCGGCAGCCGATCCCCAGGGTAGTAGCACCCGATAGCCGCAGTCACCTGCCAACGCCAACAGGCTGGCCCAGTGGCTGTCGGGCCAGCGCTTGTTGCTCCAACTGGCATTGGTAACGCAAATCAGGTAGGGCTCTGGCGGAACCGCAAAGTCGGGTTCGGGCCACTGCCTGTCGGCCAGGCCGAAATCAATCGCAGTGTCGGGCATTGGATAGTCCAAAACCCGGGAATACATTTCCCGCCAACGCCAGATCGCCAACTGCCTGGTATTCACCGGGAAACGGTGGTGGTAGGCAAGATGAGCGCCCCGCTCACGCACGGAGTGCTTGTCGGGTCCGTATTTTTCGCCCCTTGCCAGTGCAGTCACTACCGCGCTTTTGATATTGGTCTGGGAGTCGATAACCCGGTCGTAACGGGTCGCACGCAGCCGCTTCAGAAAGTGTGGCACTTCAGCGTTGCGCCAGTAATGCAGGGGTTGCTTGCGCCAGCGCCGATGCGCGCTAATGATGGTATTGGCAACAGCCGGGTGCCACCCCGGGATTTCGGCAAAGGCTTCATCCACGACCCAGTCGAACTGCGCCTCGGGTAGCGCCCGGCTGGCATCCGTCAGTGCCGGCAAGGCCTGGATCAAATCACCCATGGAGCTGAGTTTTACAATCAGGACCCGCATTGCATGTGACCGCAGGTCGATACTGTAGTATGTGCGGGGGCCGAGGTTCGCATCCGCCCTAGCGCTGCTTGATCTTCTCGACAATCGCAGTGGTCGAGCAGTCGTCGAGAAACTCCAATGCTGCCACCTCACCGCCGTAGGATTCTACGATCTCCCAGCCGACCACCTCTTCTTTCCCGTAGTCGCCGCCCTTTACCAGGAGGTCCGGTTGCAGCAGGCTCAGGAGTCGCTCCGGCGTGCTGTCGTTAAAGCTCACCACCCAGTCGACAGCTTCCAGCCCTGCCAATACCGCCATGCGGCGTTCGAGCGGGTTGATGGGTCGGCCCGGCCCTTTCAACCGGCTTACCGACGCGTCGCTATTCACGGCCACCACCAGGCGATCTCCCCTGGCCCTGGCCTGCTCCAGGTAGCCGACATGGCCGGCATGAATGATATCGAAGCAGCCGTTGGTAAAGACGATTTTTTCACCATGGGCTCGGGCATCCTGCAGCGCCACCACCAATTGCTCCTCGCTCATTATGCCGCGCTCGGAGCCCTCCTCACGCATCAGTGCCCGCCGCAATTCGGGGCCGCTGACTGTCGCCGTTCCCAGTTTGCCCACCACAATGCCGCCCGCCAGATTGGCCAGCGCAACAGCGTTGGCAAAGGACTCACCGGCGGCAACGCTCGCCGCCAATACCGAGATCACGGTGTCGCCGGCGCCGGTAACATCAAAAACTTCTTTAGCCCTGGCAGGCAAATGCAGGGCAATCGCATCGGGGCGAAGCAGAGTCATACCCTGCTCCCCACGGGTCACCAGCAGTGCTTTCAGCGACAGCTCGGCCAACAGTTGGCGACCCTTGAGAACCAGCTCGGCCTCCGACTCGCAATGCCCTGCCACGGCCTCGAACTCATGCAGGTTGGGGGTTAACAGGGTAGCGCCCCGGTAGCGCTGGAAGTCGGTACCCTTGGGATCGACAAAAACCGGCACATTATATTCCCGCGCCAGCTGGATCAAGGGCTGTGGATCGACCAGCGCGCCCTTGGCGTAGTCTGACAAAATAATGGCGCCCATGGGCTCAATCATTGCCAATGCCCTCTCGGTCATGGCACTGGCATCATCGGCGCTGAACGCGTCCTCAAAATCCAGTCGCAACAACTGCTGCTGGCGACTGATCACCCGCAGTTTGGTTATGGTCGGATGCTGGTCAGACACCAGGAAATCACAGTATACGCGCGCCGCCCGCAGGCGTTCTGCCAGGGCCGAGCCCGCTTCATCAGCGCCGGTAATACCGACCAGAGTCACCCCTGCCCCCAGGGCTGCGATATTCAGGGCAACGTTGCCTGCCCCACCCGGGCGATCCTCGATCTGGGTGACCTTCACCACCGGTACCGGCGCCTCGGGGGATATCCTGGAGGTCGGGCCATACCAATAGCGGTCCAGCATGATATCGCCCACAACCAGAATCTGGGCACGATCAAAGTGAGGCATGGTCAACAGCATGGCTTATCCGGGCTCCGGGATCGCTGACGATTAACGGGACGCTGGGCATCATACCACAAACTCCTGTTTGCCCCGCTGATGCTTATTGGCTATGGTGCTGGCGCTGCCAGGTCGACAGGAGACACGCAGGGTGAAGCTGCCGTTGGATATGACACAGGTAAAGGGGTTTCTTGCCGAAGACGAGGGCATGGCATTGTACGAGGCGGCCCGGGTGGCAGCCAGCCTGGGTCCAGTGCTCGAAATTGGCAGCTACTGCGGTAAATCGACGATTTACCTCGGCCTCGCCTGTCAGGCCATGCAGTCGACCCTGTATGCAGTTGACCATCACGCCGGTTCCGAGGAACACCAGCCGGGCGAAATGTTCCACGACCCCGGCCTGTTCGATAGCGACAGCGCCCGGATGGACAGCTTCAAAACGTTTCGCCGCAATATCAATGCAGCAGGACTCAGTGACACCGTGGTACCACTGGTCGCACCGTCGAGCCTCGTGGCGCGTGACTGGCGAACCCCTCTGGGGATGGTATTCATTGACGGGGGGCACAGCCTTGACGCAGCCCTGGAGGACTACCGCGGCTGGAGCGGCCATCTCGTACGTGGCGGGATACTGGCGATACACGACCTGTTTCCCAACCCCGCTGAGGGTGGTCAAGCGCCCTATACCATCTACCAACTGGCGCTGGCGTCAGGTCTCTTTGAACCGTTGCGACAGGTCTGCACCCTCGGCTTGTTGCAGCGGCGGTAACAGCTTCACCTGGGTAAACAAGCGTGACGCCGGGGTGTGCAGCGTAAGGGCATCCGCCGCCAGCAATATCGCTGCCGAGGTCCAGGTGGGCCGTTCATCGGGCCACATAACATCCTCGATAAACTGGTAACCCGTCCAGTACGCGCCCCCTTCATGGCGCCATTGGTGCAGCCAGCTGTACAGGATCACTGCTCGCGCGTGATCCCCGGCAGCCAATAGGGCCATGGTCAATTCACAGGATTCAGCCACCGTGACCCAGGGCTCATCGCTGGTACAGCGCACGCCCATTCCTTCCTCGACAAACAGCTCCCAACGCTGCTGCAATCGAGCCCTTGCCGGCCCCCGGGTATAAACTCCGCACAACACGGGATAGAACCAATCCATGGAATAGCGCGCCTTGCTCGCCCAGGTGCGATCGAACCGCTCCGGCTTGTTGCGCAGGGCATTGCCCAGCGCCTCGCGAGCCACCAGCCAATGAGGGCGGTGCTGTCCTACAGTTACCGCAATATTGTGGGCGCACTCGAGGCTCTTGAAAATAGAGCTGCAGCCGGTAATCAGGGCGTCTTCCCGCGGTGTGCCGCAGGCTTCGACCGCCCAGTGAATCTCACCGTGCTCAGTCTGGAGGCGCAACACAAACTCGATTGCATTCTCCACCGTGGGCCACATCGAGCGTAAAAAAACCTCGTCGCCGCTGATCAGGTAGTGGTGCCAAACGCCCACCGCCACATAGGCGACAAAATTGGATTCCCTGCGATCGGTATTTTCCACCTCGCCCTGGATGTAGGCAGCCCACCAGCTGCCATCCTCGAGCTGATTATCCTGCAGCCAGCGATAGGCACGCACCGCTGCGACGTGCTCACCGCCAATGCTCAATCCCATCGCTGCCTCAACATGGTCCCAGGGATCAAGGTGTCCGCCATGAAACCAGGGTATCGCGCCGGAATCTTCCTGGCTGCGAACGATAAACTCAAGCGTGGGCCGCAGGTAGTCCTTGGGGAAGAGTCCCTGGGAAAGATATAAACCACTCATGCGGCTCTCTCCTTGTGAAAGTACATGACCACGCTCTTGCCCATGATGGGGTTGAGCACTTTCTCTGTGGTTTGCGTCAGCCAGGGCTGATCAAGGATGTCCCAGACCAGTAGCCGATGGTACATCTTGATAATGGGGTTGCTATACTGGGTATTCCAGAACGCGCACCTAAGCCACCAGAACGGTGTGTGAAGGGCGTGGGCCCAATGCCGGTAATAGTAGCGAAATCCGCAGGACTCAATATCCAGGCGCAACTCATCGGCATTGAAAATACGCAAGTGCCCGCCCTCGCAATCATGATACTCACGACTGAAAGCCCAGCAGATTTGTTCTGGCCATGAGCGCGGCACGCTGGCACAAAACGCGCCGCCGGGTTTCAAAACCCGCTCGATTTCCGCCAACACACCGCGCCAATCGTCGATGTGCTCCAGCACCTCAGAACAGATGACCTTGTCGAAGGTATTGTCGGCAAACGGCAAATTCAGGGCATTGGCGCAGGAAAGTGCAAAACCCGCCTCGCGGGATGCATGGGGTGCCAGCGGCGCAAATTTTTCAATCGTGGTTTTGAGGTCTTCGATATTCAGGTCGATACCAAAGGCGTGGACATCTTTATCCATGTGCGCGGTGATGGTATGGCGGCCCTCACCGCAGCCCAGGTCAAGCACATAGTCACCGGGCAGCAAACCAAGCCGGCTGTAGTCAACTGTTCTCATGGGCCTTCAACACGTCACGGTAATAGCTGGTCATTTGACGGGCACAGACATCCCAGCAAAACTTTTCCAAAATCCTGTCTCGACCCGCCTGGCCCAGCTGGGCGCGCCGGGCCGGGTCATCCAGCAAGCGCGCCACGGCTCCGGCTAGAGCCAGGGAATTCCGGGGTGGCACCACTTCTCCGGCGTCGCCAACCACCTCTGCCAGCGCGCCACCGGTGGTCGAGACAACAGGCACCCCGCAGGCCATAGCCTCGCCGGCGGGCAGGCCAAAGCCCTCGTACACCGAAGGCACCACCACCAGCGTTGCCTCGGCATAGTAGCGCACCAGACGTTCGGTCGAGATCCCGTTGACGAGTTCGATCGCGTGGCCCACGCCCAGCTTCGCTATCAGCCGCTGGGTCTCGCCACCGGGCCTGGGTTTACTGACCAGCAGCAGCTCCAGACCCGGATACTGCCGCAACAAGCGGGCGAATGCCTCGATCAGGTAGCGTACGCCCTTGAGCGGCGCATCTGCGGAAGCCGTTGCCATCAGCCTCAGGGGCCGCCGTTCCACCCCGGGCACAGGCGCAAAAACCTCGGTGTCGATGCCGTTGTAGACCAGTTGGATGCCTTGTTCAGGCATATCGAAAGCCAGCGCAATGTCCTTTCGCGATTGGCTGGAAACGGTCACCACGTTGCGCAGTTGACGGGCCACCCGTCTCTGCATCGACAGAAAATGATACCAGCGACGGATCAACAGCTTTTCCCACCATTTATGAGCGGCGTTGAGGGCGATCATCTTGTCACTGCTTATGGGATGGTGAATAGTGGTGACCAGGGCTTGGCGACGCTGGATATTGAGCATGCCATAAGCCAGGCACTGGTTATCATGCACCAGGTCGTAGCGGCTGCCATGCCGCTTCAGGTAGTCGTCCACGCGCATACCGAACGCCAGAGGCTCGGCAAAACCGCCGGTGAGCTTGCCAAACCATTCCGCCCAGTTGCTCAACCTCAGCATGTGGCGCGGGCGAATCGAGGCCAGGCCGTTCTCGTAAATATTCATTCCCGGCAGTTTGATCAGTTTGACCCTGGGATCGAGGTGCGGGTAGGGCTCTCCCGAGATGACATCGACCCGATGTCCCGCGTCCACCAGCGCCTTGCTCAGGTATTTCAGGTAAATGCCCTGGCCACCACCGTAGGGCGCGCTGCGATAGCCCAGCAGGCATATCCGCAGTGATGCCTGCTGGGCTGCGGCGCCGATCGGGATCACCTCTGCTGATCGGCCAGGATGGGGAGGGCTGGAATTTGCTTCCGCCTGATTGATCAACACAACTCTCCTGCGCCCGCACTATTCGCTTAGGGATTAGGGTTCCGGAAACCGCTCTGCGAATTGTTCCAAACTTGCCTGCTCAACCGACCCACAACGATGCAGCGCTGGCACCGCGACCAGGCGGGTTCACGTATCAGGGGCACTGCGGAATCGACATAGCCCGAGTATACAGCAAACCGTGGCCAGCTGCGGTATGATTCCCAACCGTGGAATCGCCAGCCAGGCCCAGAGGGGGTACTATTATCAAGCTGACCAATATGGCGGAAGCCGAGTACAGGAGCTTGCAGCAGGGCGCCAGGGTGCTGGAGGAGGATTACCGGGGACCCAAGGTAATGATCCTGGCAGACGGGCGCATCATGAAATTATTTCGGCCACGCAAGACCTGGACCAGCGCCCGATTGTTTCCCCGCAGTTTGCGCTTTGCGAAAAATGCCCGGACGCTGCAGCAACTCGCCATCCCAACCGTTAGCG
>JAHEGP010000297.1 GCA_024645065.1 Cellvibrionales bacterium
GGCTGCAGGGCGAAAGCGTAAGTCTCTCTATGCCGCCTGACACTTTCGAGCTCGACTCGATGGGCCCCTCGCAGGGGGCGTCCGCCAGGGGACAGTGACAGCAAAGCATTGCTACTTGGTTCCTGCATCAAGCAACAGGTCGATACCTAATGACAAGTCACTCCGACCCGCCTGTTCGTCTGGCCTGGTTTCGCCAGGATTTGAGAGTGCACGACAATACTGCCCTCCACCGCGCCTGCGAGGATCGCGCCGCCGGCGTGATCGCCGTTTTTATCGCCACACCGCGACAGTGGCAACAACATGACATGGCACCGATCCGGCAACGCTTTTTGCTGCGCAATGTCGATCATCTTCAACGCGCCCTGGCTGATCTCAACATTCCGCTGCTTTTCAGGGAGATCGATGACTACGACGGGGTGCCGGGATTATTGCAGGACCTGGTTCAGCAGTTTGGGATCAATGATATTTATGCCAATCGTGAATACGGTTGGAACGAAAAGCAGCGGGATCGGGCGGTCACGCAGCAAGTTGCCAAGCTGGGCTGCACCGTGCATCTTTTTCATGACCAGCCCATGTTGGCACCGGGACTGGTTACCCAGACGGGAAAGCCCTATACCGTTTATACCCCATTCAAAAAGCGTTGGCTGGAGAACTGGCGGGCACAGCGACCCAGCCTGCAACCGGCACCGGCTATCCGTGAACACCCTGTAGCCGCAGCAAGCGATCCGGTTCCCTTGCCCAAGGAGGAGTTCGAGGACAAACTCTGGCCGGCGGGCGAGAAGGTGGCACTGCAGCGCCTGCAGGGCTTTTGCAAGGAGCGTATCGAAGATTACAAGCGCGATCGCGATATGCCGAGCCTGAATGGCACCAGTGTGATTTCCCCATGGCTTGCCGCCGGCGTCCTGTCAGCGCGAACCTGTCTCCAGCAAGCCCTGGGCGCCAACCGCGGGCGCCTGAGCGGAGGCCAGGAGGGCATCGACTGCTGGATCAGCGAGTTGATATGGCGAGATTTTTACATCCATATTCTCGACTGCTTTCCCCTCGTCAGTAAAAACCGCGCTTTCAAGCGCGAGACCGAATCGGTTGCCTGGCGAGACGACGAAAAGGACTTTGCAGCCTGGTGCAGCGGTCGCACCGGCATACCGATTGTGGATGCGGCCATGCGCCAGCTTGTGCAAACGGGATGGATGCACAATCGACTCAGGATGGTGGTCGCCATGTTTCTCTCGAAACAATTGCTGCTGGACTGGCGCCTGGGTGAGCGCTTCTTTATGCAGCACCTGATCGACGGCCACCTGGCGTCCAACAACGGAGGGTGGCAATGGGCGGCCTCTACCGGCACCGACGCGGCGCCTTATTTTCGCATCTTTAACCCGCTTACCCAGAGCCAGCGATTCGATCCCGATGGGGTATTCATCAGGCGCTATGTTCCCGAGTTGGCTGCTGTTCAAGGCAAGGATATCCACCTGCCTGCGCCCCTGGTTCGCGCAGGCCTGGCGCCGGATTATCCACTCCCCATTGTTGATCTCAAGTTCGGGCGTGAACGAGCCCTCGAGGCCTTCGCCGCAGCAAAAAGGCGGGATGAGCCTTAGCCAGGATGCTCTACCGATTCAGGCCCCAAAAACCGTATTTGTGTTGAACACACCGTTTAGGGCAAAATGCGCCTGCAACGGCTTTACCACGAACAATACACGCCATCGTCCGCGGACTTTTTGAGTCGGGGACACCAGAGCAAACCTGTCACCCTGTCTTGTGAATGCCCCGCGTTGACACCATGGCGGCAAATACTGTCGCCTTTTTTTTGCAGGCTAATGCACACGAGCGGGGTTTGGCGCGAAGCTCCACAACCAGGAGATCCTATGAAACACAGCAACCCGGCAGTCAACACCACGCAGGCTTCTCGAGCACGCCTCCGCAACCGCCGCTCGATTATTTTTGTCCTGTCGATGGCGCTGCTTACCGTCGCTGGCTGCGCCAGCTTGCCGGAGCATTTCACCAGGGTTCCGTCCCACGCCATGGAAGCCTCCGCCGATACTGCGCTGGCCCGACGCATAAACCCGATGGTTGCACAGTATCCGGGAAGTTCCGGGTTTCTCGCCCTTGATGAGGGGATTCTGGCTTTTGCCGCCAGAATATACCTGGTGGAAAACGCCGAACATAGCATCGACGTACAGTACTATATTTGGCATAACGACCTCACCGGCAATGCACTCCATGCATCGCTGATGCAGGCGGCTGACCGTGGCGTTCGAGTACGAATACTGCTTGACGACCTCGATACCCAGGGCAAGGACCCATTGCTTCGTACGATTGATTCGCACCCCAATATCGAAGTGCGACTCTACAACCCCTTTGCCAACCGAGAGACGCGGGGCCTGGATTTTATCGGCGATACCTCCCGCGTCAATCACCGGATGCATAACAAAACCCTCACCGCGGACAATACAGCCAGCATATTCGGCGGTCGCAATATCGGTGATGAGTATTTCGATGCCGCCGAGGAGGTCGGTTTCAGTGACCTCGACGCACTGTCAATTGGGCCGGTGGTTGGCGAGATATCCACGATGTTTGACCTGTACTGGAACAGCCAATGGGTATACCCGCTGGCGGCGTTTGCCTCCGAACAACCCGTAACCCCGAATGATTTGGCTGAGCTAAGGGTTCAACTGAACGCATCTTTGGAGCAGGCCAAGGCGTCGAACTATGGCAAGGCCATCCAGAGGCTGGAAGCCGAGCGTGAGGCACCTCTCGACCAATATGATTTCGAGTGGGGGCGCTGGGTTTTGGTTTATGATCAACCCGGTAAGGTTGACGCCAAACAGATAAGCCGGAAAACGCATCTGGCGCCAAAATTGCTGGAGGCGATGGAACAAGCAGAGAATGAGCTGCTGATCGTTTCCCCCTATTTCGTGCCGGGTAAAAAATTCACCCAAAGGCTGGTCGACTGGGTCGATGAAGGCGTCCGGGTACGAATATTGACCAACTCCCTTGCCGCCAACGATGTGTCACTGGTCCACGCCGGTTATATGCGCTACCGGGAAGACCTTGTCGCCGGTGGTGTGGAACTGTATGAGTTCAAGTCCGACAAGAGCGCCGAGCGCCGGGAGGATGAACTCACCGGTAAGTGGCTGGGATCAGAAAAGGCCAGCCTGCATGGTAAGTATTTTGCGTTTGATGAAACCTATGTTTTTATCGGCTCATTCAATCTCGACGGCCGTTCAGCATCACTCAATACCGAATGCGGGGTCTACTTCGAGAGCCCGTATTACGCGACCGAGATTGCGCGTGCCTTCGATCGCAAAGCGCTGGTCAAGGGCTACCGGGTGTTGCTGGACGACTCCGGGGATATGCAATGGCTGACGCTGGATGAGAATGGCCGTGAAGTCACTGTAGACAAAGAACCTGATACCGGTTTCTGGAAGCGTTTCAGCACTGGCTTGCTGTCGATTGTGGTGCCTGAGGGGCAGCTGTAGGAATGCTCGGGGTATTGCTGCAACTGGTTTGCACAGCGTAATATCATCCACGTTGCTACCCGCTTTAACAGCTCTGTGGAGCAGCCCCCTGGAAATCGTAATGGAGCACGTCCAATGCCCGATC
>JAHEGP010000298.1 GCA_024645065.1 Cellvibrionales bacterium
CCGATCACCAGGAGCTGGGCCAGCATTCGGCCCAGGGCATACACGGCCGTGCCGGTGCCGAGGGACCAGCGGTAAAGAATGGCCAGCACCAGTAACACTGGCACGAAGGCGATGGCCAGTTGGTCCAGCGGTATAGTTAGAACCGAGTCATTCATGGTGTAACCGAACCCAGGCTTGCTGGATACTCACAGATGAAAATGCCACCGCTTTCAGGCCAGGGCATCGCTCGCAATGGTGTCAGTGTTCCGCTCTGTCACAATCCGGCCCTTGATCCAGCTGCCGCCGTCAGGACTTTTCAGTACCTCGCCGATGCCGCCGGGTTGGTCTATTTGCAGTATCTGTCGCTGGTGCTGGAATACGCCCGTGGAAGGGAGCTTCATCGACATCAGGTTTTGCGCAGCCTCACCGGCATTGAACTGAAATTGTTGTTGCAGCCTGTGTGGGCGACCTGCACGGGGGCAAAGGGCACGGTCCAACTGCAGGATATGCATGGCTTCTTCAACCAAAGTAGGGGAGACATTCTGGCCCTGCAGGGATTCACGTAGCGTAGCCTCAACGCTTTCATAGGTCTTGTCGAGCGCCGACATTAACACAAGGTACAATTCGGCCCTGTTTTCGTAAATCGCCATGCGTGGATCAGGATCGAACTCAGGCAATCTGTCGCGGTATTCATCGATCAGGCCGCGCAGCACTGTTCGCAGCAGCGGTGCAGCAGGAACCGATGGCTGCAGCGCGAGAAAGCGCATAGTGAGGGGCATAATGCAGCCGTGAACCAGTATGATGTGGGCACTGATAAGAAAGTACCCCTCGATGCCCTCGTTTCTGTCAAAGGTGTGGCAACCGACCACATACTCACCCCTGGCCTTGCCATAGCCCGCCACCGGGATCGTCTCGATCCGGTACTGTGCGCGCCTTCGATAGAATTCGGTTCCCGGCAGCAGGGTGTAGCCGAAAATATTGATGTTCGGAAAAGTGGCAAGCAGGGTGTCGAGGTTGGTTTCAAAATCGCGAAGGTTGTCGCCGGGCAGGCCCCAGATCAGTTCCGCCGCGATAGGCACACCCGCAGCCGCCATTTGTCGGGCAATCGGCTGATATTTGTTGGCCTCCATATTGCTTCGATTTGACAGTTCCAGTGCCAACGGTGTCAGGGTCTGCAGCGCCAGTTGGTAATGGGGCAGCAGTTCGTGCTGGTGCAACAACAGGACGATCTGTTGTACCTTGCGGCTATGCTTCTTCGACCAGGACGTGGCGAACGTTTTTGGCAGGCCGGTTTTACGCTTGTATTCACAGATAAGTCGGGCTTTATCGATATCCTGCTTGAGCGCACCAAAGTTTGAATCCGCCAGCCAGATGTTCCGGATGCCTGCCCCAATGACCTTGTCCCAGTCGCTTTTAATCCGCGCCATGCTGAACTGGTGCATTTTCGTGCCTATGGCACCGGTGCCCCATTCGCAGAAAGCACAGCTAAACGGGCAACCGCGGCTGGTTTCATAGGATATGGAGTCGTAGATGGGCGCTCCGTTGGCGTCGATCAGTGTGATCACATCGAGGGCCGATGGCAGCTCGTCCAACGCAAGTCGGCGTTGCCTTGGCGCTGTTTTCACCAGCTTGCCGGCTGTATCCAGATAAGCAAGACCGTCGATGCCCGACCAATTGCCGCGCTCGGGCTCATCGAGAAACTGTTGCAGGGTCGTTTCACCTTCCCCCAAAATGATGACGTCGATCGGGTCCTGCTGCAGGTAGTCTTCCGCTTGTTGTACATGGGGACCACCCGCTATCACGAGCAGGTCCGGGCACAGCGTTTTCAGTCGCCGGATCAGGCCGAGAAACTCGGCCGCGTTCCAGGTATAGAAACTGAAGCCGGCTATCGGGTATTCGCCGGCGCTGACCGCTGTCTGGCAGCGCTCCAACAGCATGTAAAAATCGCCCTGCAGCCAGCGTTGAATATCATCAGCATCCTTGAAGTGCAGCAGTTGAATGTCGGTGTCGCTGGAATTTGGGCTGTACTGTTGGTAGTAGGCTTTTAACCCGCCCGTGGTTGTGGGTGCGGCGTGGAAATGCTCCGAGTCCATGCTGAAGAGCCAGACGGGTTTACGCGGTTTCATGGCGATCAAGGAGTTCCCGGTTGTGCAAAAACGCGTTGATAATACACCGTCGCCACCGCGCTGGCCACGTAGCGCTGGCAGCAAAATTCAGCCTTACCCGGCTTGGCCTTACCTGGCCTGGCATAGCAGGGCGATAACATTGCTGGTGGGATAATCGCTCGCGGACCTCGTGGCGGTGCCCTTGTTCGGGTAGGCTTGCCTCGCTGGCGTTTGCTAGTATGCTCCATTGTTTATTCCAGCGGGAAACACATGCAGCGGATCAATACAGTCGATGGTTTTGAGGCGCTGTTTCTGCAGGATACACCCTTTATCGATGTTCGTGCCGAGATCGAGTATCAAAAAGGTTCGTTTCCCACCGCGAGAAACATGCCGATTCTCGATACCGATCAACGGGTTCTGGTGGGTACCTGCTACAAACAGTCTGGCCAACAGGCCGCAATAAATCTGGGTCACAAACTGCTTGCTGGCGAGATCAGGGCAAGCCGGGTTGCGCGCTGGTGCGATTTTGCGCGGCGCCATCCGGCTACCCATGTTTTTTGTTGGCGTGGCGGTATGCGGTCCAATCTTGCAGCCCAGTGGATGGCCGCGGCAGGTTGCCCGGTGCCAGTGGTTCCCGGGGGGTACAAGGCGCTGCGACGCTGTCTTATGACCGCTACCGAGATTCTTTCGCAACAAGCCGAGCTATTGATCATCGGCGGGCAGACTGGCGCCGCCAAGACGCCCCTGTTGCAGCAACTGGCGACTGGCATCGATCTTGAGAAACACGCGCACCATCGTGGCTCAAGTTTCGGTCGCCATGCAACACCGCCACCTTGCCAGGTCGACTTCGAGCATCGCCTTGCCATTGACATGTTGCGTAAGTCGTCGGCCTTTCCCGGGATGCCGCTGTTTTTCGAGGATGAAAGCCAGAGGGTTGGTGCGGTATCGGTGCCTGCGGCGGTCTACAGTGGTATGCGTAACGCGCCGTTGGTGATCCTGGAAATGCCACTCGCGTTTCGCATCGAGCGTATCTACCAGGAGTATGTGGTTGAGCTGGGCAGAGAGTACCGGCTACTGGCTATCGATGACCCGGAAGAGCGGTTTCGCGCTCACCTGATGGAAAGCCTCGATCGAATCAAGAAGCGCCTTGGACTGGCTCGCTATGCTGCTTTGCGCGAAATCATGCAGGCAGCGTTGAAGAGTGGCAAGGGCGAAGAGCACAAACGCTGGATTGCAAGCCTGCTGCAGGACTATTACGACCCGATGTATCGATACCAGTTGGCAAAGTCAGCGGGCAGGGTGGTGTTCAGCGGTGATTACGATGCGGTACTGCAGTGGTGTCGCGATCGTGTTTCAGCCCAGCCGGGCCCGGCGCCCAGGGGTAGCAGCATCTAGACATGATGTTTTGACCTGCCCAACCTCAACGCTCGTGGATTACCATTGGCGTTGAACAAAGAACCGGTGGCAGAGCCACATTGAGGAGGGCAGGCATGAAAGAGTTTACCGCAAATC
>JAHEGP010000299.1 GCA_024645065.1 Cellvibrionales bacterium
TTTCTCCTTTTTTGCTGTTCGTGTCGAACACTTCACGGTGCTATCTAGCAAGATGTATGCCATGTGGGTATTGGTGGGTTTTTCCAGGTCCGGCTGATTCCGCTGCGGGTGATCTGGCCGTTTTCCTGTCGAATTTTGTAGGAATTACATATCGGCCCTGAACGAGCTGCAGTCCCTCTTCCTTCCGCCCGCATACCTCTGAAAGGAGGGTATCGAAATGTTAGAATCCACCTGAATCTCATTCTTGCGAGGAGGTCAACTATCTGGAACCGGGCTACCGCCGGGCACAGCCTGACAGCTTGCGGTTTTGGCTCCCAATGCCGCAGCGCAGCCCGTGTGTGCCCGAGTGTGGCACCTGTCGTCGGAAAGGAGTCGCGGGTTGATGGCTGAATCGGGTTCGAGGCTGCGCGGCGAGACGACCACTAAGCTGGAACAGGGTTTCCAGAATATCGTGTTGCCGTTTCAGCAATTGGTCAGCGACCAGAAGGTCGCGAGCCTGCTGTTGCTCGCGTCTACCGTGCTGGCCGTTATCATCGCCAACTCGCCCTATGGTGATCAGTACCTGCGGTTGCTGGAAACCAAAATCGGCCTGGTCATGGGTCAGCATCACCTGACCATGAGCGTCCGCCACTGGGTCAACGACGGCCTGATGGCTTTGTTTTTCTTCATGCTCGGGCTGGAAATCAAGCGCGAGCTGTTGGTTGGCGAATTGCGTGAGCCGTCGCGCTCCGTTCCTGTCATCGCCGCCGCGGCGGGTGGCATGCTGGTGCCCGCCTTGCTGTTCTTCGCGCTCAACCTTGAGGGTGAGGCGATTCGCGGTTGGGCCATACCCATGGCGACAGATACAGCGTTTGCGATCGGAGTGCTGGCCCTGCTTGGCGAGCGGTCGCCAAGGGGGCTGACAACCTTTCTGCTGGCTCTTGCGATTATAGACGACATGGGTGCGGTGGCGGTTATCGCGGTGTTTTACACCGAGGCGATCGACCTGCACTGTCTCGGCACCGCCCTGGCTCTGCTGCTAGCGCTGTCGATCATCAACCTGCTGGGCGTCCGGCGCCCGCTCGTGTACTTCGCCGGGGGTGGTCTTGTCTGGTTGGCAATGCTGGGCTCGGGTGTGCATGCAACGATGGCGGGCATCCTGGTTGCGATGACAGTGCCCGCCAGGCCGGCGCGTAGCCCGCAGGATTTCGTGCGGCGCAGCAGGCAACTCATAAACAGGTTTGAAACCATAGAAAAGGAGGAGGATAGCGCCGGCCCGCTGCTGGCCGAGCCGCGGAAACACGAGGTGGTGGAGACGTTGCAGGACACCGCTGCCGAGACCACCACGCCCCTGCAATTGTGGGAAGGTGCGCTGAGTCACCCTGTGGCATTGTTTGTGCTTCCCCTGTTCGCCCTGGTCAACGCCGGCATCGCACTGGACATCAGCGCGCTGCCCGGCCTGCTGTCACAGCCGTTGGCGCTGGGTATCCTTTCCGGCCTGGCCATCGGTAAGCTGCTGGGAATAACCCTGGCGACGCTCGCGGTGCTCGCGCTGGGCCTGGGGCAATTGCCGGAGGGCATGTCCGGGCGACACCTGCCCGGCGTGGCGCTGCTCGGCGGGATCGGGTTTACCATGTCGATCTTTATCGCCCAGCTCGGTTTCGCGGGCCACCCGGAAATGCTGCTCACCGCCAAGACCGGGATACTCACCGCCTCGCTGTTGGCTGGGCTTTGCGGCTATTTGTGGCTGAGATTCGCGGTGCCGGCGCGACCTGCCGGATAGGTCCGTGGCCGCAATGTCGTCATGGTGGTCAGCCAGCCAGGAGCGGTTAAGCCCGGTTCCCTGCCGTGACCTTACAGGGCGATGTGTGCGACCAGTGGCAGGTGGTCGGATGCCACCCTGGCAAGCGGGCTCTTGTGCACTGCCAGGCTGCTAGTGACAGCCTTGATTGTGGCGGCCGAGTCAGTGGCGTCAGAACTTCAGAAACTTCCTCAACTCTGATGATCGAACGGAAAGTGTCCGAAGACCAGATGCAATGACGGATCAACGACGCGACTTGCTTAGAATCAGGGTAGGGCTTATCGAAATCTCACCGCCAGTCTGGCGAGAAATTCTGGTACCAGCTCGATACTCCTTTTGGGATTTGCATGTGGCTATCCAGGACGCGATGGGTTGGCTGGATTACCATCTCCACGAATTTCGGATTGGTGGGTCTTCTCGCGAGGATGCATTGCTTATCGGCATACCCGCGGAAGAAATATGGGATGATTCTCCGGAGGTTCAGCCCGGCTGGGACATACCGTTCATCGATTTTCTATCGGAGCCTGGGGATTCTGCAGAGTATGAATATGATTTCGGTGACGGCTGGGTTCATGATGTTACTTTGCTGAGCATCGAGCCAAGGGAGAAGGGACAGCGGTATCCGAAATGTGTTGCGGGAGAGCGGGCCTGCCCGCCGGAGGACTGCGGCGGTGTCCATGGATACGGGTCATTGTTGGAAGTCCTGTTTGACCCGTCACATCCTGAGCATGAATCTTTGAGCCAATGGATTCCTAAGGGCTGGGGGCCGGAGTTGTTCAAGCCGGAACAAGTGCGCTTCGATAATCCACTGAAACGATGGGAAAAAGCCTTTACGGCGGCGGACATGTAGTCATATACCAATAGATCGCCACTGCCGGACTTTTGCCGGGATCGGTTATGCTTTGTTATGCATTTTGGTGCAACTTGCAACGGGCGTCACCGATAAAAGTTAAATTAAATCAATTATATGGAAATCGACCGGCCGACTTTTAACCAATTGGTCGCTGGTTCGAATCCAGCACGGCCCACCAATTTCAGCGGGGTGACTACTTGATTGGGTTTTTTGTGGCTTGTGCCATAGAATCGCGTTTACCTTGCTCTACGATATCACCAAGAAACTGGGCTTCGATCACACAAGAGCCTGCCTGCAAGCTCTCAACGTCAATGGTCTGCACATACCCGTCGTCACTCACCGGCACGAGCCCCGACCACTTTTCACTCCCAGTAGAGACATTACGCACTGTCATGTGTACATGGGGAAACGCGTTGGGCGTCTGTTTAATATGCACTTTCGCATCTTTAGTGACCATCGCACCGCTGTCAGGTGAGAGGAAGGTCGCGTGGGTTCCGTGAGCGAGGACCTGGCCGGCCAGTAAAAGGCCAGCCAGGTTGGTAAGCAAAAATCTCCTCAGGTGCCTATCCGTGCCACACCAACACAGATTGCCGTCAGTAAGTGAAGCGTTTCTGCGACTCAGAAGGCGCCTCCGGCAGCATGATACTCAGCGAGTTTTTTGATTTGTGCGATCTGCAGGGCAATCCCGACGGGCAATGCTCGCTCATCTATGTCGAAGTCTACTGTATGCAGTGTACTGTTGATGTTCTTCTCGTTGTTGGCGATACCGAGCCAGTAGAAGAAGGCGGGGCGTGCTTGGGAGTAGGCGGCGAAGTCCTCGCCCGCCATATTGGCTGTTTCCGCCACGCCCTTGAATACGTTGAAAATGTTTTCGTTGTTCTCTGTTCCCGCCATTTCTACCGGAAAGTCGATCTTGATCGGCATACCAAAACTTGTAGATGACCCTTCGACAACCTCG
>JAHEGP010000077.1 GCA_024645065.1 Cellvibrionales bacterium
ATCCCCGGGCTTGAAGCCTGTTGTAGCCGGGCCGACCTGCTCTACCACACCGATGATTTGATGCCCCGGAATCAGGGGTAGCGCAGGCTTATCCAGCTCGCCGTCATAGACGTGCAAATCCGTGCGGCACAGGCCGCAGGCGGTGACGGCGATCAGCAGCTGCCCTGATTTGGCTTGTGGGATTGGCAGATCGACCGGCTTCAAGGGTGTTCCGGCTTGTTCGAGAATCATCGCGCGCATCGTGTCGATACTCCTTCAGCGCCGGGGAGTGGCAGCTTTCGATTATGGTAATATACCAGAGTTTGAGCTGCCCTCCCTGCGGGGGTCTGCTACATAAGGGTGCAGGAATTTGCGAATGTCGCTGGTTGGAGGCGCGTTTATTGCCGGCTTGTCGGTCCCTTGCAGCGTCCTCGCGCAAAATTCCGGGCGCGTTTTTACTGCGCGCAGCTTGGCGCCGGGTCATCGGTTTTTGATATGGATATAAAAGCGGATTTGGGCGGTTTCGAGGGAGCCGTCGATTGGTCGTTGTGGGGCCCGCAACTGTTTCTCGGGGCGCGATTTTAATGGGGTGCGGGTGTTTGCTGCAGTGAAACGAGCTTAGCCGATGGCCAGGCAAAGAGACGAGGCCCTGCTGGGTGGTCCCGAATCGGCGGCGAGGGATGTCCTGCGCTTGACCCAGATCATGGGCCAGTTAATCAAGGGCTTTCGTGAATTCAGGGGTATCGGCCCTTGCATCACTTTTTTTGGCTCGGCCCGCTTCGATCAGGATCATCACTACTACCGGCTTGCGAGGGCTGCTGCGCGCGAGGCAGGGCGGCGCGGTTTCTCGGTGATGACCGGCGGCGGGCCGGGCATTATGGAGGCCGCCAACCGAGGTGCCCGGGATGTTTCAGCGATGTCAATAGGCTGCAATATCCAGCTGCCTTCGGAGCAACGGCCGAATCCCTATCTCGATACTTCAATTACCTTCAAGCATTTTTTTGTGCGCAAGGTCATGCTGGTGCGCTATTCCCAGGCGTTTATTATTTTGCCCGGCGGCTTCGGCACGATGGATGAGATATTCGAGACGGCGACATTGGTCCAGACCGGCAAAGTAGGTCGTTTCCCGATCGTACTATTGGGGTCGGACTACTGGGGCGACCTTATCGACTTCGTGCGCGACAAAATGGTAAGTTGCGGAACGATCAGCGCCATTGACGCGGAGAATCTGGTAGTGGTTGATGATCCCGCCGAGGCGCTGGACCGCATCATGGCATTGCTGCCCGCTAACAGCTAACAGCGCAGTTTGGTATCCCGGTTGCCTTGAGCGCGACCAGGGTGAAGGAGCTTGGTCCAATGAAGTACTGTCCACAGTGTGCCGCCGAATTGCGGGAGGGCCTGATCGACCAGAAAATCCGCAAACAATGCTCCGCTGACTGCGGCTTTGTCCAATGGAACAATCCTATTCCGGTTGTGGCGGCAATTGTGGAGTACAAAGACCAGGTCCTGCTGGCGCGCAATCGCGCCTGGCCCGAGGGTTGGTTTGCCCTGATTACCGGGTTCCTGGAACAGGGAGAGACACCGGAGTCTGCGGTACTGAGGGAGTTGGAGGAAGAGCTTGGCCTGAGTGGCAGTATCGAGGAATTTGTCGGCAACTATCCGTTTTTTGAGCAAAACCAGTTGTTGGTCGTCTATCATCTGCGCGCTTTCGGTGAGATCAGGCTGGGAGCTGAAATAGCCGAGATCAAGCTTCTGCCGGTGAGTAAGGTCAGGCCCTGGTCCATGGGAACTGGCCCGGCACTGCGCGACTGGCTGCAACAGCGGGCAGCGCTCGATTAGCCTGAGTCTTGTGCGGCTGGCAGCCTGTTGCCATTTATTCACTGCGGCGCTGCCGCTATACTAGCGGCTTTTGTCCATTTCCCGGGAATTCGTGTGCGTCATTTTCTGCTTATTGCTTTGCTTATGGCTGGATTCCTCCCTTCGCTGGGTTGCTCCAGCCTGATCGCATCCCAGGCAAGCAAGCTGGGCGATGATATTTCCAGTGCAATTTACAACAGCAATGATGTGGCTTCGGTGGGCCAGGCGATACCAACCTTTCTGGTTCTGGTAGACAGCATGATCGAGTCCAATCCCGAGGATGCTGACCTGCTCAAGACCGGCGCCAGCCTCAATGATGCCTACGCAGGCGTATTCGTGCCCGAGCCAGAGAGGCGCAGCAAACTCAGTGCGAAATCCCTCAACTACGCCTGGCGTTCCGTTTGTTCACACCGGCAAGAGTATTGCCAGTGGCAATCGATGCAGTTCACCGAGTTCGACAAGGCGGTCGAGCAACTCGAGCCAAAAGACCTGCCCTATGCCTATACCCTGGCGGTGTCCTGGTTAAACTGGATACGGGCCAACAGTGACGACTGGAATGCAGTGGCACAGTTGTCCCGCCCCGAGCGCTTATTGCAGCAGGTTGTCGAACTCGATGACAGCTATGGCAACGGCATGGCGCATTTGTACCTCGGCGGGATTGCCACCCTGCTGCCACCCGCACTTGGCGGCAAACCGGAGCAGGGAAAGCTGCATTTTGAGCGCGCCATAGAAATTTCCGAGGGCCAGAATCTGATGGCCAAAGTGGTATACGCGCGACAGTATGCGCGTCTGATGTTCGATCAGGAGCTACACAACCGGTTGCTCACTGAAGTCCTGGCAGGCGATCCTGATGTGCCGGGCTACGTGTTGATTAATACTGTCGCGCAGGAAGAAGCGACGGCTCTGCTGGCCGAAGCAGCAGAGTACTTTTGATAACGAGGTACCCCATGGATAGTTTCCGCGCTCGGTTTACATGCCAGGCCTGGTTGTTGCTCACGCTGGTATTGCTGCTGGCGGTCGGACCTGCAAGAGCAGCGCAGTTTAAAATCGCAACGCTTTCACCCGACGGCAGTAGTTGGATGAAGTCGATGCGCGCAGCCGCCGAATCAATAGAGGAGCAAACCGAGGGCAGGGTGACGTTCAAGTTCTATCCCGGCGGCGTGATGGGTAGTGACGAAGCTGTACTGCGAAAAATACGGATAGGCCAGCTACAAGGTGGAGCGGTTCCCGGTGGTGCGATGTTGCCGTTTTACCCCGACGCCCAGGTCTACAACCTTCCGCTCAAGTTTCACTCCTTTGAGGAAGTGGACTACGTGCGCGAGCGAATGGACAAGAAAATAGTCGCCGGAATCGAGGAAAATGGCTTCGTCACTTTCGGGCTTGCCGAGGGTGGTTTTGCCTACATCCTTTCCAGGAAGTCGATTACGACCCTGGAGGAGCTTCGGTCAGGTAAAGTCTGGATTCCCAATAACGATCCCGGTGGACTGCAAGCCATCAAGACTTTCGGGGTCAACCCCATTCCACTGAACCTGGCAGACGTATTGGCGGGACTCCAGACCGGGCTGGTAGATACCGTCGCCACCTCGCCCATTGGCGCCATCGCACTGCAGTGGCATACCCAGGTGGAGACGATGACTGACCTGCCAATCCTGTATTTTTATGCGTTGTTAGCGATAGACAACAAGGCCTTTGGCAAGCTCAGCATCGCCGACCAGGCACTGGTGAGGGAGGTTATGGGCGCAACCTTCAAGCAGATCGACCAGCAAAACCGGGCCGATAACATAGCTGCTTACAACGCCTTGCTGGAGCAGGGAATCCGCGAGCTCGAATTGTCCGATGGTGAGCGAGAGCGTTGGTACCAGACTGCGAAAAAAGCTGAAGCCAGCGTTCTGAAGAACAAGATCGTATCGCAGAGCGCGCTGCAGGAACTCGATGGTCATTTAAACGAATTCCGGGCCACCAACGGCACGAAACCGTGATTCAGTGAAAGTGTTGCTGCGGCTCCTTCACAGCCTGGAAAATGTGCTGCTGTATTCGCTGGTGGCATTGTTGCTGGGTCTTTCACTTTACCAGATCGTTGCTCGCAACGTTTTCGATGGCGGGCTTTACTGGGCTGACCCATTACTCCGGGTGTTAGTGCTGTGGTTGGCGATGATGGGTGCCATGCTGGCCAGCCGGGAGGGCGGGCACATCAAGATTGACGTTTTGGGTCACTATTTGCCCGCCGGCGCGCAGCGCACAGTGACCCGCGTCAGTTCCGCATTAAGTGCCGCAGTCTGCTTGATTGCCGCCTGGTATGGTTACCTGTTCGTTGCCGACGAGCGTCAGTACGGCGACATTGCTTTTGCCAACGTTCCGGTGTGGTGGTGTGAGTCGATCATTCCGCTCGGGCTCGGCATTATCGGATTGCGTTTCCTGTTCCAGATATGGTCGCCACCTTTGCCACAGGAAAAGCAGCCATGAGTGCGTTTTTGCTGCTATTGATAGTCGTGATGGCGGTGCTTGGTGCCCCGGTTTTCGTGGTGATCATGGCGCTGGCAATGTGGGGATTCTACCTTGCGGATATTCCCTTACAGGTTATCACCATCGAGATATACCGCATCAGCGACACGCCATTGTTGCTGGCATTGCCGCTCTTTACCCTGGCTGGATACCTGCTGGCAGAAAGCAGGAGTTCGACCCGATTGGTCAATATCACCCAGGCCCTGCTCGGCTGGATGCCGGGTGGATTGTCTATCATTGCATTTTTGACCTGTGCCTTGTTCACCGCCTTTACCGGTGCCAGCGGCGTTACCATAGTCGCGGTCGGCGCGCTGCTGTACCCGGCTTTAAAGCAGGTGGGCTACTCGGATCGATTCAGTCTTGGCCTGGTAACAACATCCGGCAGCCTGGGGCTGTTGCTGGCGCCATCCCTGCCGCTGATACTGTATGGCATCATCGCCCAGCAAATGGACGTGGGTGAGCCTTTCACCATTCAGCAGCTGTTTCTCGCCGGCATCCTTCCCGCCCTGTTGATGGTCTTGCTGCTGTCAGCATGGAGCCTTTGGCACAATCGCAATCGCCCCATCCAGATGCAGGCTTTCTCTGGTCCGGTCTTGAAACGGGCACTGCTCGATGCCAAATGGGAACTGCCGCTGCCGCTGCTGGTTATCGGCGGAATATACGGTGGGGTGATTGCTGTTTCGGAAACTGCCGCCGTGATTGCGTTCTATGTGCTGGTGGTCGAGGTGTTTATTTATCGTGAAATCAGCCTGACGAAGTTGCCGCAGATCCTGTTAAAGTCGATGACCATGGTCGGCGGAATCATCCTGATTCTGGGGGTTTCCCTGGCCCTGACCAATGTGCTGGTGGACGCGCAGATTCCTGCCCGCGCTTTCGAATTCATCCAGCAACACATTCATAGCCGATGGACCTTTTTGATCCTGCTGAACGTTTTCCTGCTGTTGCTGGGCGCGATCCTGGATATTTTTGCTGCGATCGTGATTATGGTTCCAATTATCCTGCCGGTAGCGGTGGCGTATGGCATCCATCCCGTGCATCTTGGCATTATCTTTCTTGCGAATATGCAGATCGGCTATTTCACGCCCCCCGTCGGTATGAACCTGTTCATTGCCAGCTATCGCTTCGGCCGGCCAATAACCGAACTCTATCGCGCAGCGCTGCCATTCATGGCGGTGCTGCTGCTGGCGTTGTTGCTGATTACCTATGTCCCCTGGCTGAGTCTGGCGTTTATATAGCCAGCGGCGGCGCGAAACCGGCAGGTCTAACGCCTTGACTTTTCTGGTCTTGAGCGCAACCGGGCACTACCCTTGAAACGGTTATAATCAGCGCCATTGCAATCGAATTTCGAGTTAAAGGTTCTCCTCCGCAAAAGCTGCCAGACGGCTGCGTTCGATGCCATTGACATGCATGACGCCGGCATGCTCGAAATTCTTGAAGCGTTCCACCAGGTAGGTCAGGCCCGAGGTAAGCGGGGTAATGTACTTGTTGTCGATCTGGGCGAGGTTGCCAAGGACTATTATCCGGGAGTTTGCCCCCACCCGGGTAATGATGGATTTGAGCTGGAATTGGCTCAGGCCCTGGGCCTCATCGATAATAATTATGGCATTATTGAAGGATCGACCACGCATGAAATTGAGCGACTTGAACTGGATGTTGGCTTTTTCCTTCACATAGTCAATGCTGCCAAATGGCGACTCGTCCCAGCCGTGCAAAATTTCCAGGTTGTCGTCAAAGGCAGCGAGCCAGGGCGCCATCTTTTCTTCTTCGGTGCCCGGCAAAAAGCCGATATCTTCAGCCATGGGTGGGGTGGAGCGCGCCACGATCAGTTTGTTGAAACGCTTGTCCTCGAGAATGGCTTGCAATGCAAAGGCCAGCGCCAGCAGGGTTTTACCTGAACCGGCGGGGCCCGTCATCACGGTGATATCAATCGCTTCCTGTTGCAGCAGGTAAATTGCCATGGCCTGCTCCAGGTTTCGCGGGTGCAGGCCCCAGATGCTCTGGCGCAGCAGGCGGTCATGACTGAGATCGGTCAGCGTAAGGGTTTGATCGTCCAGGGCGCAGACATGACCAACAAAGCCCTGCTCGTCGATTACAAACATATTGATATGGGCGTGGGGCAGGATATCGCGGGCGATAACGTGGAGGGTAGCGGCGCCGGCGGTGCTGGTTTCCACTGTCTTGACACGACTCCAGAAACTTCCGCAAACTTTCTCATAACCCCGGGATAGCAGGTCTATGTCGTCGAGCACCTTGTCCTTGCGGTAGTCCTCCACATGGTGCAGGCCGGAACCCTTGGCCTTCAGGCGCATATTGATATCCTTGGTCACCAGCACCACCGTGTGGTCGTGATGGGTGTGCTGTAACTGCAGTGCAACGTTAATAATGCGATTGTCGTTGGCGTGGTCGGTGGTGGTGCACAGGTACGGTATGTCGCTGATGGTGGCCAGCCTCTGGTCCTGGAAAATGCTCAGGCTACCCGGGCGGGCTTCGTTTCCGCCAAGCGGAGGCGTAATGGGTACACCATCCTGGATTTGTTGTGGTGTGGCGTTAGCCATCACCTTGTCGATGGCGCCGATTGCGATTCGTGCTTCGCGGCTGACATCCTTGTCGGGCCGGTCCTTGATATGATCGAGCTCTTCCAGCACGGTCATGGGCAGCACCACGCGGTGCTCCTTGAAAGCGTTCAAAGCCAGCGGATCATGGAGCAGTACATTGGTGTCGAGTATGAATATCTTGTTGTCGAGGGCTTCGCTGCGTGGGGGGTACGAAGCCATGGACTTGATATTACTGGCGTGCACGGCGGTCTCAGCCAATGACTTCATAGCTTAATCCTCGATGAATTGCTTGAATGCGAAGGGAGCGAGTGTCCTGGGCGGGCCAGAAGAGGGGAGTGCCAAACTTTTGCGTTAAGCTGTAGCATCAATATGGGATTGTCACCCGAAAGCCTGTACGCGATGTAACAATACTGATTGCAGTCACCGTTTTTGTCAAACGGCGCTACAGGCCTCCTCGCGGTGTTTGAGCGCAGCCCTTTCCGTGGGACAATAACAGGGACTATGGAAACTGGCAGACAAGCGTTCGAATGCACGACAATCTGAGCAGCAACGACAAAGGGCAGCTTCTGCGGCGGGCGAGCTACGCGTCGGTGCTTACCGCGGCGACACTGATTGCCGTCAAGCTAATAGCCTGGTCGATGACAGGCTCGGTCAGTATGCTGGCCTCGCTGGTCGACTCCCTCATGGACAGCTTCGCCTCGGTCATCAACCTGTTCGCAATTCGCTACTCGCTGCAGCCGCCAGACGCCGAGCACAGCTTCGGCCACGGCAAGGCAGAAGCCCTGGCTGGTCTTGCCCAATCGGTGTTTATTTTCAGCTCCGCCGGGTTCTTGCTGTTGAGGGCGATTGATCGTCTGCGTAACCCCCAGCCACTGGAGGCATTGGGGGTAGGGGTCGCGGTGATGATTGTTGCGATTGCGCTGACCCTGCTGCTGCTGCTCTACCAGCGGCGCGTCATTCGCTCGACTGGTTCAACCGCCATCCGCGCTGATTCGCTGCACTACGCGTCCGACCTGCTGGCCAATGTCGCTGTCATCATGGCCTTGCTGGCCGCCTCCATTGGATGGGTCTGGGTCGATCCCGCATTGGCAATACTGGTGTCGCTAACGATCGCCTATAGCGCCGTGGGTATCGGCTTCGATGCCACCCAGCAATTGCTGGACCATGAATTGCCGCTGGAGCAACAGCAAAAAATCCTTGCCATTGCCCAGCGCGACAAAAATGTCCATGGGGTGCATGGGCTTCGCACCCGGCAATCAGGCCAGATTCCCATCGTGCAGCTGCACCTGGAGCTCGATGACAACCTGCCATTGATTCTGGCACACGGTATAGCGGATCAAGTGGAGCAGGGGATACGGGCTGAATTCCCCGGGGCGCACGTAATTGTGCACCAGGATCCGGTCGGCCGTACCCGGGTCTAGTCTTTGGTCAGGAAAATGATATCGTCGTCCACAAACTCCAGTCTTGCGCCAAACCGGTGGGCCAACCACCGCATGGTTGATCGACTGTAAAAGGCAATGTGGGTCGGGTCGCGAATATAGTGCCAGCTAGCAAAGCGGGTCGGGTTGATGACCAGCTTGGTCATGAGGGCGAGCGTGCCGCCCCTGGCAAGTAACTGCCAAAGCACGCGGATCTCCCTGTCCGGGTGTGCCAGATGCTCGATCACCTCGGTGGCGCAGATAAAGTCGTAACTGCCGTGGAGCGCTGTGGTGTCGGGGTAATAGTAAAGGTCGTACAGCGCCACCGGCAATCCCTTGCTGCCCAGTATGTCTGCCAACGCCGGGCCGTGGCCACAGCCAAAATCCAGGCCCCGGCTGCCCGCTGCTAACCGTTTACCCAGCGGTTCTGCCAGGCGCCCCAGAAAGCGTCGGTAACCAGGGTCATCTGTGCTGTTTTGGTGCTTATCGTACTCGGCTTTTTCGGCTCCCGGGTCCAGGTGATAGCGGGCGGGCACATAAACCAGGTGGCACCGGGGGCATTGCAGGTAGCGGCGCCTGCTATCGCTATGGTATTCGACGCTGTCGCTGTCATGGCAAAGTGGGCATGTCATCCAGCTGCAAGGGCCTCAGGCATAGTTGAGCCCGGCGACGCCGGCGACGACCAGTCCCAGGCACAGCAGTTTGAGCGGCGTGACGCTATCGTTAAACCAGATGATGCCGATAACCGCGACCAGTGCGGTACCGCTGCCTGCCCAAACCGCATAGGCAACACTCAAGTCGATTTTTTTCAGTGCCAGGGTAAAGGCGTAAAATGAGAGGCCGTAGAACACCAATATCAGCACACTGGGTAGCAGGCGACTGAAACCATCCGACAGTTTCATACTGGTGGTGCCGGCCACTTCCAGAACAATGGATACGGCGAGGTAAAGCCATGCTGGCTGATTCATTCGGGGATCCTTTGGCTAAGTGATGTCCGGAAACGCATTGTCAGCCTTGCCGGCGCGCGCGTCTACTGCCCCCATGCGCAACGCAGTACAATCTTCGGATTGATTATCGATGGAATCCGGGTATGCCCGTTCGACCTGAATATTTTGGATGCTGGCTCGAGGATCTGGCAGCAAACGCGAGCCAGCGTCGCGGACGTTATCTGGTGGCGCTGTCTGGCGAGCGCAACTGGAGCCTGGAATTGGCTCGATCCACCCCTTTGCTCGATACGCCTGATACGCTCTGGATAGGCGAGGAGACACTGGAATACCGATGGCATAAAACCCCGGGCGCGGTGCTTTCCCTGCTGGGTTCAGAGACGGGGAATATCGTCTACGATGCCTGGTCCGGCTTGCACCCGAACGGCTTCGGTGCCATCGCCGGCACCCTGCGCGCCGGTGGCCTGATGGTTTTGCTGGCCCCCGAACTGGATGCCTGGTCGACATACCAGGACCCGGATTACCGGCGGGTGTCGGTGGAGGGCTTTGAGTCGACACCCCCGTTCCTGTTTTTGCAGCACCTGAGTGAAGCCCTGCTGTGCGATGAGCATGCAATCCTTGTGCGCCAGGGCGAAGCGCTGCCGCCGTTACCTAAGGTCGAGCATGCGCCTGCCAAAGCAATTGCCGACCCCAATTGCCG
Organism: Cellvibrionales bacterium; assembly: GCA_024645065.1. Taxonomy (GTDB): domain Bacteria; phylum Pseudomonadota; class Gammaproteobacteria; order Pseudomonadales; family JAHEGP01; genus JAHEGP01. The sequence continues at coordinate 9,956 of JAHEGP010000077.1, forward strand.
CAGCCACGATCAACTGCAAGCCGTGGAGGCGATAGAGCATGTGGTTCGCGGGCATCGCGATCGGCCCCTGGTGTTGAGGTCTGACCGCGGTCGCGGCAAGAGCGCGGCGCTGGGTATTGCGGCCGCTCGTTTGCTGCGCGCTGAACTTGAAACCATTATCCTTACGGCGCCCCTTGCCAGCAATGTGGTTGCGGTATTGCGGCACGCGGCGGAATTGCTTGAGGGGTCCAGGCAGCAGCACAATACCTTATTCTGGCGCGATTGCAGTCTGCGGTATTTGCCGCCTGACGAGTTGCTGCGTGCTACGCCGCCAGCGCGACTGTTGCTGGTGGATGAGGCCGCGGGCATTCCGTTGCCGCTATTGAGCCGCATACTGGACCACTACCATCGGGTGGTTTTTACCACCACGGTTCACGGCTACGAGGGCACTGGCCAGGGCTTTGCCATTCGCTTCTCCGGGGAGCTGAACCGGCGCCAACCGCAGTGGCGTTCGCTGGTGCTGCAGCAGCCGATTCGCTGGGCTGAGAACGACCCGTTGGAGGCAACCGTCAACTCAATGTTGCTGCTGGCGGCCGAGCCCTCGCCGGCAGCCGGCCTCAGCGGCGCGATGATCGAGCAGCCGACGATCGAATGGCTGGACAGGCGCCAGCTGTTGACAATGCCTGGCATACTGTCGCAGCTGGTGGGTTTGCTGGTTAACGCTCATTACCGCACCAGCCCGGACGATGTGCGGATATTGCTGGATGCTGCCAATATCCGCGTCCTGGTCGCTCGTATGGGCGGTGTCGTTACCGGGGTGGTGATGGTTGCGCGGGAAGGCAAATTGCCGGCCGAGCTTGCTGGCGCCATCCGCCAGGGGCGGCGCAGGCCCCGGGGCCATCTCTTGCCCCAGGCGGTGTGGGCACATACAGGGTGCCCTGAATTACTGTGCAAAACGGTCTGGCGGGTGGTGCGAATTGCGGTGCATCCCGCCCTGCAGCGACGCGGCCTGGGTCATCGCCTGCTGTGGCAACTTCGCCAGTCTGCATTGCAGCAGGGAGTGAATTACCTGGGGTCCAGCTTCGCATGCAGCAGCGACCTGGTGAGTTTTTGGCACAAGGCCAACTATGTTCCGGTAGCGATGGGTGTGCGCCGGGATGCCTCCAGCGGTAGCCACTCGCTGCTGGTTTTGCAGGGCCTCGATAGCTGCGAGCAACGAGGGATTGAGCAGGAGCGGCAGCGCTTTGCCGATACCTTCGCGGCTGCACTGAACTCATCGCTGCAGCAGCTCGAAACCGATATTGTCGCGGCCTTGCTGCATGCCATGGCAGCGTCATCGTATTCGCTGCAATCACGCGACCATGGTGACCTGACAGACTTTGTCAACGGTGCCAGAACCTACGAACATTGCCATTTTGCCCTGCGCAGGGCAGCGCTGAACGTTTTGTCCGATCCCACTCAGGGCTCCGGCTTGAGTGAACTGCAACGCGCTGTACTGATCGCCAGGGTTTTACAACAGCAGCCGCTGTCGGCGGTGGCAAAGCGTTATCACCTGCGGGGTAAATCCGCTCTGCTGGACATCTTGCGTGCTGCCTTTGCCTCTGGCCTGAAACCCGGTGCCGGGCAGACCGCTGATCCATCCGCTAGCTAGCGCGGTCGCGCTGTTTGAGGCCAGGCTTGCCATTTGCCAGGCAAAATTGCCAAAGCCTGTGCTTGGCTGGCGCCGGCAAGACCCTACAATGGCAAATACTGAAGCATGGATGCTTCAGCCACGATTGGCCACAGGGAGCGTAGCCACATGCATTGCCGATTTCTTGGATTACTCAGCGTTTGTTTCTTGTCACTCGCCACATCCGCCGCTGCTGGTGAGATTTTCAAATGGGTGGATAAACGGGGCCTGACCCATTATGCCGACCGACCTCCGATTGATGACAAAGCCGTCTCACTGCAGCAGCGTCACTTGCCGCGACTGAACTTCGAGCAGCCCATGCCGCAAATGGCGCCGCTCAAGACTCGCCGCAAGCGAGCTCACCCCCGACCCGCGGCCAAAGCC
>JAHEGP010000300.1 GCA_024645065.1 Cellvibrionales bacterium
TGGCCAGCTTGCGTGTAACCAGACCGCTCAACCGCTCCAGCTCGCGTATTGCATTGGCGAAGTCGCTCTCGTTGCCGCGCAGGCGGGCACGGGCCTCGTCGATCTCTTCGGCGCGCGGCCCCCTGCGCAGCTCAGCCAGCCGCGCCGCTGCCTGTGATTTTTGCTGCGCGCTCTGCGCACGCCGGGCCTCGAGACGCTGGCGATCGAGCTCGAGGATCTTTTGTCCCGCTTCGACGCGCTCGCCCCTGGCAACCGCCAGCGCGGTTATGGTCTCACTGGTCTCAGCGCTTAGTGCGACACGCTCCCATTCCAGCAGCCCGACCGCGTCGTGCCCGGCTTCGGGCTGGCAGGCCACAAGTAGCGCCGCCGCCAGGCACAGGGGTAGAGCTCGCGGCGCACTTGACCGCTGGCGTGTTCCTGCCACCGTTGGATATTTCTGCCACGCGGAGGCGGCGGGGACAGAGGGTGCCAACCCTGCTCGCCGGTGGCCGTGCAAGTGCCCGTTTATGCCCGGCGCAAGGATCGCGCTGCTGCTTTTCATAGCCAGTGCCTGCGGCGAAAAAACCACAGCATACCGATCGTGATAACGATCAACACCAACCAGACCAGGGGATAGCCGTAGTACCACCGCAACTCGGGCATCGCCCAGGGACTCGCGCTATTGCTGAAATTCATACCGTACAGGCCAACCACGAACGTCAGCGGGATGAAGATGGTGGCGATCACCGTGAGCACGCGCATAATCTCGTTCATACGGTTGCTGACACTCGACAGGTGGATATCGACCAGACTCACGCTCATGTCGCGGTAGGTTTCCAGCAGGTCCATAATCTGTATCGTGTGGTCGTAACAATCACGCAGATAAACCAGCGTTTCGTCCTTGATCAGCTTATTTTCCTGGCCCATCAACTTGTTAAGCACCTCGCGTTGTGGCCAGAGCATTCGGCGCAACAGAATGAGCTCGCGCTTCATCGCATGTAGCCGCAACAGCGTTTCCCGCCCCCCGCCGTCAACGATCTTTTCCTCGATATTCTCGAGTTCGAGCCCGAATGCCTCGAGTACCGGGAAGCCCTGGTCGATGACGGCATCCAGCAGCGCGTACAGCAGGTAATCGCTGCCGCGACTGCGCAATTTGGAGGCATTCTGCTGAATACGTTTCAGCACCGGTTCGAACGGATCCGATGGGCCGTCGCAGAAGCTCAGTACGGTATCGGTGGTGAGGAACAGACTGACCTGGTGCAGGGACACCTCGCCGTCTGCAAAATGTGGCAGGGCCAGGATAAGGAAAAGCTGGTCGTCGTATTCCTCCACTTTCGGACGCTGGCCCGTGTTGTGCACGTCTTCGAGCGCCAGTGCATGCAACTGGAAGAAATCGCCGATCGCAGCCAGCTGCTTGCCCGACGCTTGTCCCTGCGCGTGCAGCCAGGTCACCTGGCCCTCGGGCACGGTGGCCCTTGCGTCGGGTACGAACTCGCTGTCTTCCGCAACTTCGAAGTGTTCCTTGTGGAAGCGTATCGCGCGAAAACGGCACGGTTTTTCGCTGCGCTCCGGGTGTGCCTGCAAGGAACCCGGCGCCGTGCCCGGCGGGTGGTAGTGTTTGCGGAAAAAGGCCATTGCCTGTCCTCCCAAAATGCTGATGATTCAGTCTGACTCGGTGATGGCCTGGTATCGGCGCCCTTCGGTATCACAGCGATGACGACAGCGGATCAATATCACTGTAGCGACAACCCGGGTTCCTGGCATGGCATCATACCTGGTCAGGATAAAGTCTCCACAGTAGATCGCGTCGGCGGTGTCCCCTGCGGCTTGGCCAAGGCTCTATGGCAGTAGAGCTGACGCCGACACTGCCGTGATCCGGGGATGCGCAAAAACCGGGCCGCAGCTTCCAGTGGCAGTGAACTGCCAGCGCTCGTCACTGTGCAAATCGATACCGGTACCCGGCTGAAATACCGCCAGAGCCCATTGGCCGTATCATCACAAATATTGCCATGAGATTGTAAAGGGCGCTGCAAAATAAGACCAACAACCCGGGCAACTCTGATCCATTGGGTACCAACTCAGCGGAGCCTTTGGTGATGGCCGGCCAGGCGCGGCGCCAAGGTCAACGGTTATTCTCATTGACGAGCGTCGCAACGCAGTCCAGGGATTGCCAAAGGCCTGTTGTTCGGGGTCCACTGTTACGGCGACGGGATTTGCAAGCCGTGATGTCAAATATCTCTCTCACTGGATTCAGGCTAGAATGTTGCTTCGGCGGCACTGTACCTTGCAGCTCGGGCAGTGCGGGGCTCAATGGCGGATTGATGATTTCTTTCATGGAGAATAACAATAATGAAACGTGAAACCCGGTTTAAAGCGGCAGCGCTTGTGGCCAGTCAACTTGATATTGGATCCGTTGGGCATGCAAGACGGACAGCATTGGCAATGTGCACGGCATTGCTTCTCTGGCCGCTGAGCGGCCAGGCCCAGCTGGCAGGGCACAACACCCGCGGAGACTATGGCATGCTATCCGGCACCCTGGCTCCCCCTGGCTTGTATGCGGTGGGTATCCTGTACGATTATTCCGCCGACACCTTGAGAAATCGAAATGGGAATTCGATTGAAGTCGCTCCGGGAGGCGGACAGATCGATGCCAGCGCGGCTGTCGCCGGCCTGCTTTGGTCCAGTGACCAAAGCCTTTGGGGCGGCAACTATGCGATGGCGATTTACCCCGCGGTGACCAATAACGCGATGGAATTTCCCGCAGGCCAGATCGACACGCAAACCAGCACCGGCCTGGCGGATCTGTACATTCAACCCGCCATGCTGGGATGGACCACTGAGCGGGCAGATTTCATTGCCGGCCTCGGGCTATTTGCCCCCACCGGCAGATACGACCCCGACGCCGACGACAATCGCGGTCTGGGAATGTGGAGTTTCGAAATATTCGGCGGCACCACTGTGTATTTCGACCAAGCCAAGAGCTGGAGCCTGGCGGCCACAGTCTTCTACGAAACCCATAGCGAGAAAGAGGATAGCGACACTCGCGTGGGCGATATCATAACGGTTGAGGGTGGCTTCGGGAAATCCTTTATGGGTGGCGCTGCGAGTGCCGGCATTGCGTATTACGGGCAGTGGAAAGTGAGCAGTGATGATTTCGGTTATGATCCTCCAAACGACCCTATCATCGGTAAACACCGCGTCTATGGGCTCGGGCCTGAAGTGACGCTTCCCCTCGCCAGCAAGTCCACGGTGTATGGCTTCCTGAACCTGCGCTATTTTTGGGAAAGCGGCGCCGAAAGCACGCTGGAAGGTGAGGCTTTTGTGATGACCCTGACTCTGCCGTTACCGAGCATCCCGCGACAATAGCAGGCGCAGTGAGCCGTCGGGTTTGCACATTTTTTGCTGGGGTTTGCTGAAGATCCAGAGTGGAAAAAGCGCCCAAACCGGCGCCTTCTCTTTGGTGCTCACGGGCTTGAACAACGGGGGTAAAAGTCCGCGATTTCAACCGAGGCGAAGTCCGCAAACCCTTGCCCCGACCTTGTAAAGAGCAGTTCTGCAACGCGGGGTGCAGGCATAAAAAAGGTGAACTGGC
>JAHEGP010000078.1 GCA_024645065.1 Cellvibrionales bacterium
CGAAGTGCCGATCCCGGCTGCTGCCTGGTTGTTTGGCTCCGGCTTGATTAGCCTGGCCGGCATTACTCGCAGGCGCAAGTCAGCTTAACTTTCCCGTCAGAAAAAACCGGATACCCGCCAGCCTATTCAGCTTGGCGGGTATTTTTTTGCATAAGGGGAAAGACCAAAACAGCGACACAGAAAAGACGCCCAATGGCGCCTTTTCGGATCATGCATTCCCACCCCGCCTCAGGGTAGCAAGTGCTTCACAGCATCGCGCTCTTCGGCCAGTTCGTTTTCGGTAGCGAGCATTTTCGCCTTGCTGAACTCGTTGATGTCCAGCCCCTGGACAATACTCCAGTCGCCATTACTGCAGGTGCAGGGAAACGAGTAAATCAGCCCTTCCTTAACGCCATAGCTGCCGTCACTGTATACCCCCATGCTGACCCAGTCGCCGCCATTGGAACCGAGCGACCATGAGCGCATGTGGTCGATAGCCGCGTTAGCGGCAGATGCGGCGCTGGAGGCGCCCCGGGCAGCGATGATCGCGGCACCGCGCTGTTGCACATCGGGAATGAAAGTCTCCTCATACCATTGTTGATCTACCTGGTTCATGGCGGCGGCGCCCTTAACCTCGGCATGAAACAAGTCGGGAAACTGGGTAGAGGAATGATTACCCCAGATGGTCATACCCTTGATGTCATTCACTGTGGAGCCGGTTTTCTGCGCCAACTGGGTGAGTGCGCGGTTGTGGTCAAGCCGTGTCATGGCAGTAAAACTGCGTGGATCGATGTCGGGTGCGTTGCGCTGGCAGATCAAGGCATTGGTGTTGGCGGGATTGCCAACGACCAGCACCCTGATGTTGCGGCTGGCGACCTTGTTGATAGCCTTGCCCTGAGCTGAAAATATCGCTGCGTTGGCCTCCAGCAGGTCTTTTCGCTCCATACCCGGGCCGCGGGGTCGCGCCCCCACCAGCAGCGCATAATCGCTATCCTTGAAAGCGACCTCCGCATCATCGGTGCAGACGATGCCCTTGAGTAGTGGAAACGCGCAATCATCCAATTCCATGGCCACGCCATTGAGAGCCTGAAGTGCAGGGGTGATCTCAAGAAGTTGAAGAATGACTGGCTGGTCCTGACCGAGCATGGCGCCAGACGCAATGCGAAACAACAGTGCATAGCTGATCTGGCCGGCTGCGCCGGTGACGGTAATGCGGACGGGATCTTTCATGGCTCGCTTTCCTGCTTATTGAGTGAGTGTGCGCGTTCTGCGACGATTGGAATCCGCCCGTATTTTATTCGATTGTCGTTGAATTTCCAGTGTCGAGATCAATGTCTTGAAACAATTAGCCACTCTCCGGACTATCAGCCATCACGCGATCGCCCGCGCTTTGGGCCACGGTAATCCCCGGTTTAGTCCCGGCGAATCATCGAAAACGGTTTGCGGTCGGGGTACAATACCCGGCTTTCTTGCGTCTTTTAATGCATTTCCTTGAACAGGACAGGCCATGGTTGCGCTACCCCGGGACAGCCGTAAACAGCAGCTGGAATACAACAAACTGCAAAAGCGGCTGCGCCGCAATGCCGGCAAAGCAATAGCTGATTACAATATGATCGAGCAGGGCGACCGCGTGATGGTTTGTCTCAGCGGCGGCAAGGACTCCTTTGCCATGCTGGATATATTGCTCAGCCTGCAAAAAACGGCGCCGGTATCCTTCGAGTTGGTCGCTGTCAATATGGACCAGAAGCAACCCGGCTTTCCCGAGGAAGTCTTGCCCCGGTACCTGGAGGGGATCGGGGTAGCTTTCCATATCATCGAGAAAGATACCTATAGCGTGGTGAAAGAAAAAGTCGCCGAAGGCAAAACCACCTGTGGCTTGTGCTCACGCTTGCGTCGAGGCACGCTCTACGCGTATGCCGAAAGTATCGGGGCCAGTAAAATTGCGCTCGGCCACCACAAGGATGATATTGTCGAGACTTTATTCCTGAATATGTTTTACGGCTCAAGGTTGAAAGCAATGCCCCCCAAGCTGTTGAGCGATGATAAACGTAACGTTGTTATCAGGCCCCTGGCTTATTGTCGCGAGGCGGATCTGGCCAAATATGCCGCGCTGCGCCAGTTCCCGCTGATCCCCTGTAACCTGTGTGGCAGCCAGGATGGATTGCAGCGCCAGGCTGTAAAGGCCATGCTTCAGCAGTGGGACCGGCAGTTTCCGGGCCGCACCGATAATATTTTCAAGGCATTGCAGAACATAAGCCTGAGCCAGATGGCGGACATCGCACTCTACGATTTTGCTGCATTGACCATCGATCGGTCGGCCGCAAGGGCCGCCTATCCCTTTGCCACCGGTGCACCCGGGGGCATCGGCACCTCTACCGAACTTATTGATGCCATGAACCTGTAACGTTCAGCACCGCGCCGGTGAACCGGTTTGGAGGGTGCAGACCACACGGCAGTTTTTCTGCCCTCGAGCCTGAATACCGCTATAATTACCGGTTTGCGACTGCTGACGAATGGCTTGTATGGGGATTTAAGGTGGCGATAGCGTGTCCGAACCACTGTTAGAGGTAAGGGCGCTCGGCTGTGAGCGCGACCACCGGCGTTTGTTCGAAAATATCTCGTTCGCGGCCAGTGCCGGCGAAGTGGTTCAGCTTGCCGGCCCCAACGGCTCCGGCAAGACCACTTTGTTGCGGTTTCTAGCAGGTATTTCGCAGGCCTTCGAAGGTGAGATCCTCTGGCGCGGTCGGGATATCAACGCAGCGGCAATTGACTATCGTGGCCAGATGCTGTTTTTAGGGCATGCGCCAGCTGTCACCCTCAACCTGACCGCGCTGGAAAACCTGCAGTGGTATTTTGCTCTCAATCAGCAGGTCTCCCGGGCATCGCTCTGCGCGGCGCTGGCCGATGTGGGACTGGCGGGTTACGAAGAGGTGCCGGCCTACCGCATGTCGGCAGGCCAACAGCGGCGCATCGCGCTGGCCAGGCTGCGGGTGAGTCAAGTGCCGTTATGGATTCTTGATGAGCCCTTCACGGCGATCGATCGGGCGGGCGTGGTCGAACTGGAGGGCTTGCTCGCCGAGCATGCCGCTCGCGGAGGGATGGTGATCCTGACCACCCATCATCCGCTCAACCTTGATACGCCCTACCGCCGGATCGAACTGGAGGGTGCAAATGCTGGCTGAAGAGCAAATCCCCGGGGCATTGCAGGCCTGCCGAGGTACTTTCAAGCGCGACCTTTTGCTGGCCATGAGGCGCAGCGGCGATATTGTCAACCCGCTGGTGTTTGCCCTGATCGTGGTCACCCTGTTCCCACTGGGTATCGGCCCGGAGAAGAGCACCTTGACGGCGATTGCACCAGGACTGGTGTGGGTGGTGGCATTGCTGGCTTGCCTCCTGTCTGTCGATCGCGTTTTTCGTGACGACTACCTGGACGGCACGCTGCAGCAGATGCTTCTCAGCCCCCAGCCGAGCTATTTTCTGGTTTTGGCCAAGGTCACCGTTCACTGGCTGGTTTCCGGCCTGGCAGTCACCCTGGTGGCGCCCCTGCTGGCCCTGATGCTGTCGCTGGCAGGCGGTGGTTACCTGCCCTTGCTGGTATCCCTGCTACTGGGGACTGTCAGCCTGAGCATGATTGGCGCTATTGGTGCGGCGCTCACCGTTGGTCTGAAGCGAGGCGGGGTGCTGGTCGCCCTGATAGTATTGCCCTTGTACGTGCCTGTTTTGATTTTCGGCGCAGGGGCTGTGGAGGCAGGCTGCCAGGGCTTACCTTACAGCGGCCACCTGGCGATACTGGCGGCTCTGACCCTGATGGCGTTGGTACTTGCGCCGCTGGCGATTGGAGGGGCGCTCAGGATCAATATGGACGACTGATTTTCAAATTATTGCGTATCAGAAGCTGAATCCGTGGCGCTATGAGTGGTAAACTCCGGCGCATTTGGCTTGCTCCGGGCCAATCAGGGTCCATTGAGGAAGCTTCACAAGGCTGTATTCGGGCTCCAGCGCAGACACAGGGCGTAGTTGTTACTTAAATCAAGCGGGTGACTCCTTGGCATTCAGATGGCCTCAATTTTTCCACAAGCTCGGTTCGCCGCGCTGGTTCTATCGTATCGGCGGGCTCTGGTTGCCCTGGCTGGCTGGTATCGCGGCCTGCTTTCTGGTGATCGGTGCCATCTGGGGGTTGGCCTTCGCGCCGGAGGACTTCAAGCAGGGCAACAGTTATCGCATCATCTTCGTGCACGTACCGAGCGCGTTTATCGCACTGGCTGGATATTACGTCATGGCTACCGCGGGAGCCATCAGCCTCATCTGGAAGATGAAACTGGCGGATATCGCGTTGAAGTGCGCTGCCCCGATTGGTGCCGCAATGACCGTCCTGGCGCTGATATCGGGCGCGACCTGGGGTAAACCCACCTGGGGTACGTGGTGGGTGTGGGATGCGCGCAATACCTCGATGCTGGTTTTGTTGTTCCTGTATCTCGGCATTTACGCCCTGTACAATGCGTTCGAGCGGGAGGAGCAGGCCGCAAGGATTTGTGCGGTTTTAGCGCTGGTGGGCACCGTCAATATCCCTATCATTTACAAGTCAGTTGATTGGTGGTTTACCCTGCACCAACCAGCGACGATCAAACTGACCGAGCCCACCACCATGCACGCCTCCATGTGGCAACCTCTGTTGTTGATGATCGTCGGGTTTTACGTGCTTTACACTACCCTTTTGATCGAGCGTATCAGGGTCGAAATTCTGGTGAGAGAGCGTCGTACGCGCTGGGTGCAGGACATCGTGTTGGCATCCGGCGCCTGAGGGTATTGAACTTCCTATGTATTTTTCCAGTCTCAATGAATTGTTCTACATGGACGGTCACGGGGTTTACGTGTGGGCGGTATATGCGGTAGCTATCTCCATCATCGCCGCATTGGCAATAACCCCGCTCGTGCGCAGGCGCCGCTTCGTGCGCGAAGAGACCCAGCGCCTGCGCCGCGAAGGCAAGGTATAACGTGAGTAATACGGGGTAGGCTTGATGCATCCGGTCAGAAAACAGCGACTCTACATCGTCCTCTTCATCGTGCTGGGTGCGAGTATTGCAGCGGCGCTCATTTTTTATGCGCTGCGCGAAAACATGAACCTGTTTTACTCGCCGTCGGATATTGCCGATGGCAAAGCACCGCTGAATACACGAATGCGCGCCGGAGGAATGGTGCGCGAAGGCAGCGTGCAACGACAGGGCGAGGCTCTGGAGGTGAATTTTATTGTGACCGATTATGCCAACGATGTTGCGGTAAGCTACGAGGGCATACTGCCCGATATGTTCGCCGAGGGGCAGGGTGTGGTGGTCACTGGAACACAGACCGCACCCGGGGTGTTTGTCGCCACGGAAGTGCTGGCCAAGCACGATGAGGAATACATGCCGCCGGAAGTTTCCGAGGCGCTGGAAAAGTCCGGTCACAGCGGCGGTGAAACGGGTGGCAATAGTAGTTCCAGGCCTTCGGGCTATGACGCGGCCAGTCAGTACTAGGCAAGGCTGCGATAATCCTGGGAGCAAGCAATGATTCCTGAACTCGGTAGTTTCTGTCTTGTGCTGGCTCTGTGCCTGGCGGTGGTGGTTGCGGTTGTGCCGTTGTGGGGCAGTTACAAAAACCAGGGGGTGCTCATGGCGATGGCCTCGCCCCTGACCGCCGGCGTGTTCACATTCACTGCCATCGCCTTCGCGCTGCTGCTGGTGGTGTTGATCAACGATGACTTTTCGGTCAACTACGTTGCCGCAAGCTCGAATACCCAGCTCCCGGTCTATTACAAGATCAGCGCGGCCTGGGGCGGGCATGAGGGCTCGCTGCTGCTGTGGGTGCTTATCCTCGCGGGATGGTCCGTCGCCGTGGCCGCTTTCTCGAAAAGCCTGCCTCTGGCGATGAGAGCGCGAGTGTTGTCGATAATGGGAATGATCACTGTTGGGTTTTTGCTGTTCATCCTGATGACATCCAATCCCTTCGCGCGCAGCCTGCCGTTTTTTCCTCCCGAGGGCAACGATCTCAATCCGCTGTTGCAGGATATCGGGCTGATCTTTCATCCTCCGATGCTGTACCTCGGTTATGTCGGTTTTTCGGTTCCGTTCGCGTTTGCCATTGCAGCCCTGCTCGGTGGCAGGCTGGATGCGGCCTGGGCGCGCTGGAGCCGACCCTGGACCAATCTCGCCTGGGCCTGCCTTACCCTGGGTATTGCGCTGGGTAGTTGGTGGGCCTACTACGAACTGGGTTGGGGAGGCTGGTGGTTTTGGGACCCGGTTGAAAACGCGTCCTTTATGCCGTGGCTCATGGGGACGGCGCTGGTGCATTCCCTGGCGGTCACCGATAAACGCGGCGTGTTCCGCAGCTGGACTGTGCTGCTGGCCATCTTTACCTTTTCTCTCAGCCTGCTGGGCACTTTCCTGGTGCGTTCCGGTGTGCTCACATCGGTGCACGCCTTTGCGGCAGATCCGTCACGGGGCATGTTCATTCTCGTGTTTTTGTTCATAGTGGTCGGTGGCTCGCTGTTGTTGTTTGCCCTGCGCGCGCCGCAGGTGACGCAGTCGTCCAGGCTCAACTTCCTGTCATTGGAGAACTTTCTCCTGATCAACAACGTCATTTTATTGGCCGCCTGCCTGACAGTATTGTTCGGCACCCTGTTTCCGATTGTGGCGGACGCTCTGGATCTGGGTAAGTATTCGGTTGGCGCACCCTATTTCAACGCCGTGTTTCTGCCGATGATGTTGGTGCTGATGGTGTTTATGGGAACCTCCGCGTGGTTATCCTGGAAGCAAACACGTGCGTTCAACTGGCAAAGAACCTTGCTGGTGCCTGCATTGGCAGCCATGCTGTTGGGCTTTGCTTTCCCATCGGTCTACGGCGGCGAATTTAACTGGAAAGCCGTGCTGGGCAGTGTCTTCGGCTTCTGGCTGGTGCTGCACACAGTGGCCGGGGCGGTCCAGAAATCCCGCCTTTCGCGACGGGGCGTTGCCGGCCTGACAAAGCTGTCGCGCTCCTACTGGGGTATGGTACTGGGGCATATCGGTTTCGCGGTGGTGGCCTTCGGTGTCATCATGACGACGCAATTCAGCGTCGAGCGCGATGTCAAGCTGGCCCCCGGGCAGAGCGCAACCCTTGGAGATTATGAGTTCCGCCTCGACCAGGTCTCGGCTGTAGAAGGTTCCAATTACCTCTCTGATATGGGCTTCGTAACGGTAAAGCTGAACGGCGAAACCGTTGCGACCCTCTATCCCGAGAAGCGTCGCTACCTCGCTTCAGGGCAGGTCATGACGGAGGCCGGTATCGATGCGGGTTTATTCCGCGATCTTTACCTGTCGCTCGGTGAACAACTCGAAGGCGGTGCCTGGGCGGTTCGGGTACAGGTCAAGCCCTTTGTACGTTGGTTGTGGTTGGGCGGCATTCTGATTGCGCTGGGCGGGATATGGGCAGTTATGGACCCACGCTACCGCAAAAAACTGGTGGTTGGGAGAAGTCGTTCGAAAGCACAGGGCAACCTGGCAGCGGGTGCAAGCGTATGATCGATAGGGCCGGTTGCAATCACGAGGTAAGGGTTTGATGGGGCGGCTCAAGTTGTTCCTGCCTTTGCTGGTATTTATCCCGCTTGCGATACTGTTGATCAGGGCGCTGGATTTGGACCCCTCCGAGCTGCCCTCGGCACTGCTCGACAAGCCTATGCCCGGATTCGAACTGCCGTCCCTGCAGGAGCCCGAGCGGATGCTGCGAAGGGAAGACCTGGTGGGCGAAAAAATGCTGGTCAACGTCTGGGCCACCTGGTGTCCCTCGTGCATGGTTGAACACCCATGGCTGGTGAAGCTTGCGCGGGATTATGGCGTCAAGATCGTAGGGCTGAACTACAAAGACGAACGGCAGGCCGCACTGGGATGGTTGCAACGTTACGAGAACCCCTTTGCCCTATCTGTGTACGACGTGGACGGCAAACTGGGACTCGACATGGGTGTTTACGGGGCTCCAGAAACCTTCGTGGTGGACAGCGCCGGTATCATCCGCTTCAAACATGTCGGGGTTATCGACGACAAGGTGTGGCAGGAAGTGCTGCAACCCGTCCTGCAGGAAATTGACTAGAGACCTCCGTGACCATGTCCATTCCGCTTCGCAACGCTTTTCGCTTGTTATTCCTGGGCCTGCTGCTGGCCATCCAGCCGGCCGGTGCAGTTATCGAAACCTACGAGTTCGATACCGAACTGCAACGCCAGCGCTACCAGGATTTTATCGAGGAATTGCGCTGCCCCAAGTGCCAGAATCAAAACCTGGCCGGTTCCAACTCTCCTATATCGGCGGATTTGCGCCGCGAACTACACCGCTTGTTACTCGAAGGTAAGAGTGATACGGAGATTATCGACTACATGGTCAGCCGCTACGGGGAGTTCGTTCTCTACCGGCCTCCACTGAATAAACACACCCTTGCCTTGTGGATTGTGCCCGCTGGATTGCTGATGTTGGGTGCAATCGCAGTGATACTGTTACTGCGGCGCCGGACCCACATCGATACCGCCGCCGACGACGAGAACCTGCACCAACAGGCAGAGCAGGTGCTGGCGCGCTACCAGCGGGAGGAGGAAAAGTGAGTTTCTGGTTGCTGGTCGGTGCGTTGACATTATTGGCCGTTGGTTTCGTTGTTCTGCCGCTGTTGTGGTTGCGCAAAGGCGTGAAGCAGCAGGAGGTTCCCGCAGACCTGGTCAGTATCGCGCTGATCAAGGAACAACTGGACGAGCTTGAGCAGCAAAGCCAAACGGATTTTATCACCGAGGGCGATTACCAGGAGCGAAAGCGCGAGCTTGAGCTGCGCCTGGTCAGCGATGCAATGCAGGCGACCGAGGTGCCCGAGCAGGGCAATTTCCGCGCGGTGGTGATAGCCGTCGGCTTGCTGTTACCACTGGCGAGCTGGCTGCTTTACCTGCAGTGGGGCAGCGCCGATGCATGGAATTTGAGCCAACGCTATCAGGCGATTAACGAGCAATTGGCAAAAGGCGAGGGCAATGCTGACCAAACCATGGCATTCGTAGCCGACCTTGCGCATTACACCCAACAGGGTGGTAGCCCGGATTGGCTCTTCCTTCAGGCACAGCTTTATATGCAATTGGGGGTGTACCAGGCGGCGGCAGACAGTTACGCCAGGGTTGCGGAGCAGCAGCCCGGCAGCGTTGAAGTTCTGGCTCGCCAGGCCCAGGCGCAGTATCTTGCGGGCGGGCGCAAGATCGACAGCAGGGTTAACCAATTGATCGAGCGGGTTTTAGCAATCAACCCCCACCAACCCACCGTTCTTGGTATGCAAGGGATGGATGCCTTCGAGCGCGCCGACTATACCGCAGCCATCAGTGCCTGGGAGCAAGCCATACGCGGTATGCCCCAGGGCTCGCAGTCGGCCCAGGTACTGCAGCAGGGCATTCGCCAGGCTCGCGCGGCGCTAGGGGAGTCGGGAGTCGAGGTGGCTGATACAGGCTCCGCAAACGGTCGGGCTCCCACTGCTACGGGCTTTCGCGACGGGATCAAGGTGCGGGTCGAGCTGGATCAGCAAGCAGCGGTAAGCCCCGGGTCAACGGTGTTCGTGATAGCGCAGGCACCGGAGGGTGGCATGCCCTATGCGGTGGTGCGCTTGCCGGTAGAGGGCCTGCCGACGGAAGTCACCCTCGATGACAGCACCGCGATGGCGCCGGGCAACAGCCTCAGCAAACAACAGAAAGTCAAAGTGACCGCGAGGGTGTCACTGTCGGGCAATGCCATTGCCCAGGCAGGAGACTGGCAGGGTCGTAGCCAGGTGCTGACGCCTGATACCTTGCCTGAGCTGGTTGCGATTCGTATTGACCAGGAAATCTAGGCGCAGCCCCGCAAGCCGCCTCTGCAAAAGCGCCGGCCAAAGGGTTCTTCTGGCCGGGCCCATCAAAAAAGCGTAGTGATCGGTGTCCTAAATCGCTAAACTATCGGGTTTGGTGGCCAACCGGCCCCTTTTGTCAATCATAATACACCAGTTTTTATTTAAACTATGCGACTGAAGTCTATCAAACTTGCGGGATTCAAGTCCTTTGTGGACGCGACAACCGTGAATTTCCCCTCCAACATGGCAGCAGTGGTCGGCCCCAATGGCTGCGGCAAATCCAATATTATCGACGCGGTGCGCTGGGTTATGGGGGAAAGCTCCGCGAAAAACCTGCGGGGCGAGTCAATGACCGATGTCATATTCAATGGCTCGAGCAGTCGCAAACCGGTAGGCCAGGCATCCATAGAATTGGTCTTTGACAATAGTGAAGGCGCGCTAGTTGGTGAATATGCCGCCTACAGTGAGATCTCTATCAAACGTATTGTCAACCGCGAAGCCGAGAGCATCTACCAGCTCAATGGCAGCCGTTGCCGTCGCAAGGACATTACCGATATCTTTCTCGGTACCGGATTGGGGCCCCGCAGCTACGCGATCATAGAGCAGGGCATGATCAGTAAACTGATCGAGGCCAAGCCCGATGAATTGCGTATTTTTGTTGAAGAGGCGGCGGGTATCTCGAAATACAAGGAGCGTCGGCGAGACACGGAAAACCGGATTCGAAGGACGCGGGAAAATCTCGAGCGCCTGACTGATATTCGGGAGGAGCTCGAGCGTCAGCTACAGCACCTCAAGCGCCAGGCTCGTACCGCCGAGCGCTACCGCGAACTGAAAGCCCGGGAACGGCTGGTCGCCGCGCAGCACATGGCCATCCAGTGGCGAGATCTGGATGAGCAAAGCGCCAGCCAGGGGGCGGTAATCCGTGACCTTGAGGTTCGCCTTGAAGAGCAGTTGGCCCAGCGAGTGGCTGCAGACACCGGTATCGAGAAACTGCGCAATCGGCACGCCGACCAAAACGAGGCGTTCAACACGGTTCAGGCTGAATTCTATCGACTGGGTGCCGATATTGCCCGTGCCGAGCAGCAAATACAGCACCAGCGCGAGCGTGAGCGGCAACTGCGCCAGGATCTGGAGCAGACCGAGGACAATCTGCGCCAGTCCGGTCAGCACATTGAGCACGACCGGGAGCGACTGGCTTCGTGGCGGGAAGAATTAGAGGCCATCGAGCCGGAATTGGCATTGAGTCAGGCCGGGGTGGAGGAGTCTGCCGAGTTGCTGTTGAGCGCCGAAGAGAGCATGCAGCGGTGGCAGCAGGCCTGGGACGAGTTTAACCAGCAAGCCGCCAAACCCCGTCACCAGGGTGAAGTGGAACAGTCCCGAATCCAGCATTTGGATCAGGTCATGCAACGTCTCGGGCAGCGCCTGCAGAAGCTGGAGCGGGAGTCTGCCGACATCGTGGTTGACGATGACGAGGAAACGGTCGGCATACTCCAGGAGCGCGTCGCTGAAATCGAGTTGACGACTGAAGAACTGGAGCAGGAACAGGCCTCGCTGCAAGCCCGGATCGCGGACCACAGGCGACGAGACGAGACGCTGGCCAATGAGATCAACCAGCTGCGCGGCACTTTCCAGCAATCCCAGGGGCGACAGGCGTCCCTGGAAGCCTTGCAGCAGGCGGCGCTCGGGCAGGATGACGTCACTGCAAATTGGCTTGGCCAGCACCAGTTGGATCAGGCGCCGCGCCTGGCCGATGAATTGAGCGCTCAGCCCGGCTGGGAGAAGGCCGTTGAAACGGTGCTTTGCGACTTTCTCCAGGCGGTAAGAGTCGACAGCATTGAGCAGCTGTCGGGTCAGCTCGCTGACACCGATGGCGCCAATCTGGTGTTCTTTGACCAGCACTCAGACAATGCCCCAGCTGATAAGGTGCGCCCGCTGGTGCCCCTCGCAGACAAGGTTGCCGGCGCCGGGGGAATGCTGGGCGGTATTTTCTGCACTGACGATTTGCCGGAGGCACTGCGCCAGCGTGCCCAGTTGGGCACGGGCGAATCCCTCATTACCCG
>JAHEGP010000079.1 GCA_024645065.1 Cellvibrionales bacterium
TTCCGGGAATCGTGTTAACTTCCAGCAACTGGAAATCACCGGCTTCGTCCTGCAAGACATCGACCCGGCCCCAGCCACTGCAACCAAGGCTCTGATAGGCTGCCAGCGCAAGTCCTTGCAAGTTCTGCTCCTGGGCTGCGGACAAACCACAGGGAATCAGGTAGCGAGTATCATTTGCCAGATACTTGGCGTCGAAGTCGTAGAAGCTATGTTCCGTTTCAAGCTTGATGATGGGCAGCACCTGGTCTGCCAGCAGGGATACCGTATATTCACCGCCCTCAACCCAGCTTTCAGCGAACACCAGTTTGTCAAAGCCAACGGCGGTGTGATAAGCGGTCTCCAGCTGCGCTGGCTCTTCAACAACGCTCATACCAATGCTGGAACCCTCATGGGCGGGCTTGACAATCACCCGCTTGCCCAGCTGGCGAATAACCTCTTCCCAATCGCTATTGGCGTGCAACAGCACCGACGCCGGAGTCGGCAGGGAAAGGCCTCGCCACAATTGCTTGCAACGCCATTTGTCCATCGCCAGAGCCGACGCGAGGACCCCACTACCGGTATAACTGACACCCATTGCTGTCAGTGCTCCCTGGATAGTGCCATCTTCCCCGCCCGGCCCGTGCAGGGCAATGAAGCTATGTCTCAGCTGGTCGCGACGCAGTTTTGAAATCCAGTCGTCCCGGGTGTCGACCAAAACCGCTTCGAGCCCGCTGTCCAATAGCGCAGCGTGACAACTGCGACCACTCTTGAGGGAAACCTCGCGTTCTGCTGCGAGCCCCCCGCAAAGGACCGCGATCGGCGACTGAAGGGCACCGCGGATGGCTTGCACCAATGCCTGTGTCATGGCGTCGCACCTTTTTCTTGCGTGGTGTCGCGCTTGACAACGCCCTGGTCAGCCAGCATTCGCGCCAGGCTACCGACATCGCCCGCGCCCTGGGTCAGGATTATGTCCCCCGCGCGAGCCACGTCACGCAGCACTTCCGGCGCCTGCTCAATACCCGCCACGTAAATCGGCTCCACTGCGCCGCGTTGCCGAATACTGCGACACAGGCTCTTGCTGTCTGCGCCAGATACCATTTCTTCACCTGCGCTATAGACTTCAAGCAGCAGCAACTCATCTACGGTAGAGAGTACGTCGACAAAATCTTCATACAAATCACGGGTTCGCGAGTAGCGATGGGGCTGGTACAACATCAGTAAGCGGCGCTCGGGCCACCCCTGGCGCACCGCAGCCACGGTCGCGGCAACCTCGGTGGGATGATGCCCATAATCATCGACCAACATAGCTGTGCCTTCACCCACCGGGTATTCGCCATACACCTCGAAACGTCGACCAACACCGGCAAAACACCCAAGCCCGGCAACGATAGCTGCATCGTCAACCTTTTCGTCGGTGGCCACCGCAACCGCCGCAGTGGCATTCAACACATTGTGGCGCCCCGGGATATTGAGCGTAATCTGCAGGGCAGGATGGCCATCGGGCCGATGCACCGTAAAACTCGACTGCATCTTATCCATCTGCATATCGCTGATACGATAATCGGCATCGTCATTGAAACCGTAGGTCACCAGCGGCCGGGCAACTCGCCCAAGCAATCGTTCAACTACCGGATCATCACTGCAAAGCACGGCAAGGCCATAGAAAGGCAGGTTGTGCAGAAACTCGATAAAAGTCGTCTCCAGCCGGCTGAAATCACCCCCGTAGGTCGACATATGATCAGCATCGATATTGGTTACGATGGCGACCATCGGCTGCAAATGCAGAAAAGATGCATCACTCTCATCGGCCTCTGCCACCAGGTAACGGCTTTCGCCCAGCGCCGCATTGGCACCGGCGCTATTGAGTACACCCCCGATAATGAAAGTAGGGTCGAGCTTGCCCGCCGCCAGCACCGAAGCGATGAGGCTGGTGGTGGTGGTCTTACCATGGGTGCCCGCTACGGCAATACCGTGGCGGTAGCGCATCAGTTCGGCGAGCATTTCTGCCCGGGGAACCACTGGAATTCGGTGTTCCCTTGCGGACACCAGCTCCGGATTGTCATCCGGAATCGCGGTCGAGCACACCACGACATCTGCGCCCTCCAGATTTTCACTGCTGTGGCCGATACCGATACGCACCCCGAGCTGCTCCAGTCGCTGTGTCACATTGCTCGCACGTGCATCCGATCCCGATATGCGGTATCCCTGGTTGAACAGCACCTCGGCAATTCCGCACATACCGGCGCCCCCGATACCGATGAAGTGGATCTGGCCAATACGACGCATTTCCGGCACCCGGAAAGCACCCGATACGCTAGCCATTGGCCACCTCCATACAGCGCCTGGCCACGTCCTCGGCCGCGGTCGGCCTGGCGGATTCACGGGCACGTTCAGCCATTAGCAACAGGTCTTCCGGCCTGGCTTGCCAGATTGACAGTTGCCGCGCCAGGCTGGTGGCATTGAGCTGTTGCTGCGGCAACAATACGGCGCCCCCACGCTTGCTCAGCCATTCGGCATTGCGGGTTTGGTGATCGTCGATCGCGTGGGGATATGGCACCAGCAAAGAAGGCAGGCCTGCTGCCGCCAATTCGGACACGGTGAGAGCCCCGGCACGGCAGACCACGACATCAGCCCAGGCATAGGCCTCAGCCATATTCTCAATGTAGGGCTCAACTGAAGCGCTTACCTCGCATGCCCGGTACAGGGCCGCGGTTTCGTCATATTGCTTCGGCCCGGCTTGATGCCTTACTTCGGGTCGCAGTGCCTCAGGCATCAGGGCCAGAGCTTCCGGCATGGCCTGATTAAGCGCCTGGGCGCCGAGGCTACCGCCAACAACGAGGATCCTCAGCGGCTGATGTCTGCCCACTTGGCGCTGAACAGGCGATGGTATTGCAGTGATTTCCTGGCGCACAGGATTACCGGTAAAAACCACCCCCGGCTTGGCAAATGCCCCCTCAAACCCTTCCATAACGACTCGAGCAAGGCGCGCCAGTATACGATTGGTAGTGCCTGGTACAGCGTTCTGCTCCTGTATCAGCAGCGGAATGCCCAGCAACCAGGCGGAGATGCCGCCGGGACCGGAGGCAAACCCGCCCATACCCAGAACACAGCCGGGCCGAAATCGACGACAAACCTTCACCGCCTGGCCGAGTGCCAGTGGCAATAGCAGGGGAGCCTTGAGCAATACCGCAAGGTGCTTGCCCCGCAGACCGGTAACTGACAAGCGATGCAGGGTAATCCCCGCGGCCGGGACCAGGCGAGACTCGATACCCTGTTCGGTACCGAGCCACTCCACCCGATAACCGGCACTTTGCAGGCAGCGGGCCGTGGCCAGGGCCGGGTACACATGGCCGCCGGTGCCGCCAGCCATAATCAGGATATTTTTCCGGTCGCGCTGTTTCATCGGAGTTCTTGCGCCTCTTGTTCGGCCGCAGCCCCCTGTTCGCGGACGGTCAATTCAACCCGGGCGACCAAAGCCACCAGTAATACACAGGTAATCAAACTGCTGCCGCCGTAGCTGAAAAACGGCAGGGTCAAGCCCTTGGTTGGCAAAAGACCGGTATTGACCCCGACATTGATAAATACCTGTAATGCGATCAGCAACGCTGCGCCGTAGGACAGATAAGCACCAAAGCAGAAACCCTGCTGCTCGGCACGACGCCCTACCTGCAACATCCGACCCACCAGGGTGGCAAACAGCGCCAGCACCACCAACACACCGGCCGCGCCCATTTCCTCTGCGAGGATGGCAAACACGAAGTCCGTATGGGCTTCGGGAAGGTAGGATAACTTTTGCACACTATTGCCAAGCCCCACTCCAAACCACTCGCCTCTGCCAAATGCGATGAGTGCCTGTACCAACTGGTAACTGATTCCGTACTGGTGCTCCCACGGGTTGGTATATGCCAGCAAGCGCTCCATGCGATAATCGGACGTCGCCACCATGACACCGGCAGCCATCGCAGAGACAGCGCTCAAGGTCAGGAACTGCCACAGCCGGGCACCGCCGAGGAAAAGCATACCCATGACCGTACCCATGATCACCACCGCGGCCCCAAAATCAGGCTCGGCCAGCAGCAGGACGATCAATATCGACATCACCGCCATCGGCTTGAGGAAACCCGCCAGGTTTGAGCGCACTTCATCACTGCGCCGCACCAGGTATCCCGCCATGTAGATGACGACAAAAAGCTTGACGAATTCTGATACCTGCAGCGTGAATGGCCCTATCGCCAACCAGCGTTTACTGCCGTTGACTTCACGCCCCACTGCCAATACCAGGCAGAGCAGCACCACTCCCAGCAGCAGCAACCACCAACCGTGACGATCCAGCGCCGCAGTGGGAAGATGAAACACCGCGACGCCCCCAAGCAGAGCCAGCACCAGATAGAATCCATGGCGCTGCATGTGATGAAAGGGATTTTCATATTGATTGCGGGCGAACTCGATGGAAGCCGAACTCATTGCAATAAAACCGATAATAATCAGCGCGATGAGCGCCGCGCACAACAGGGTATCCGCTGCTCTCAGGCGAAGTGCGGGCATTTTAATCCCGTGCCCCCTCACTTGCGGCCTCCTTCAATACGGTCCAGTACCAGGGCACGGAATACGTCGCCGCGGTGCTGATAGTTGCGGAACATATCGAAGCTGGCACAGGACGGTGACAACAGGACGCGGTCGCCTGCGACCGCGAGGCTTGCTGCAACATCGACTGCAGCAGCCATGTCCTTGACTTCCTTGAGGTCTACCTGGCCTGCAAGCGCCGAGGCGATAGCGGCCGTTGCCTCTCCCAGCAACACCGCTGCCTTGAGACGCCCCTTCAGCTGTTGCAGGCTGGTAAAATCGGCAGCTTTACCCTGGCCGCCCGCGATCAGGACGATATCTTTCGGGCGGCGCGACAAGCCCTCTACCGCTGCGATCGTAGCGCCGGTATTGGTGCCCTTGGAATCATTGAAATACTCGACGCCGTCGCACTCTCCCAACCACTGGCAGCGATGCTCCAGGCCCGGAAACTCGCGCAACACCGATACCATGACCGCGAGGTCAAGCCCGGCCGCCTCACCCAGCGCCAGCGCCGCCAGGGCGTTCAGCAGATTGTGCTCGCCGTACAGTTTCATATCGGCGCTCGACAACAGCGTATCGTGACCGCGCACCAGCCAGCTGGAATTGTCCTCGCGAACCAGGCCATATTGCTTGAGGTCGGGAGCACTGGCACCAAAACTGATGCTGGTTTGTTGACGATTCAATAGTGGGTAGGTCAGCTTGTCATCACGATTGAAGACTGCACATCGACAGGCCGGGTAAATACGCTGCTTCGCCTGCTGATATGCCGCTATCCCCGGATAGCGGTCCATGTGATCCGGCGAGATATTGAGGATGCTGGCAGCAGCGGCTGCCGGTGGCTTGCTGCGCTCCAGCTGAAAGCTGGACAACTCCAGCACGAACAGATCCCAGGATTGTCCGGGCGCGAGAAAATCGAGCACCGGAGTGCCTATATTGCCCCCGACTGCGGCCCGCAAACCGCTCGCCTCGGCCATCTTACCCACCAGGGTTGTTACTGTGGTTTTACCGTTGGAACCGGTAATCGCAACTACCGGCTGGTCGACCTCCGAAAGGAATAGATCGATGTCGCTGGTGAGTTCAACGCCACTCGCCAACGCCCGCCGTATGGCAGGCTGGTCAAGGCTGATTCCGGGGCTAACGATCAGGGAGCTGAAACGAGACAGCCTATCGGCGTCAAATTCGCCGCCGTAGAGCGCTACCCGGGGAAACTCGCGCCGGAATGCGGCAGCCTGATCGTCATCCATGACACTGTCGAAAGCCGTCAGTGCGCGCCCCCGCGATTGCAGAAAGCGCACGCAGGATCTGCCCGTGGTGCCGATGCCGAGTATTGCTGTGCTGCTATCTGTAGCGATCGTATGCACTGTGATCACCGCAACTTCAGGGTCGACAGACCAATCAGCACCAACACTACCGTGATGATCCAGAAACGAACGATCACGCGGGGCTCGGGCCAGCCCTTCAGTTCAAAGTGGTGATGGATTGGGGCCATGCGAAAAATACGCCGACCGGTCATTTTGTAGGAGGCCACCTGGAGGATCACCGATACGGTTTCCAGCACGAATATCCCGCCCATAATAAAAAATACCAATTCATGGCGAGTGATGATCGCGACGGTCCCCAGCGCAGCACCCAGTGCGAGAGCTCCCACATCACCCATAAATATCTGGGCCGGGTAGGTGTTGAACCACAGGAAACCAAGTCCTGCACCCGCCATCGCAGCGCAAAAAACCACCAGTTCTCCCGCGCCGGGAACATAGGGAATCAGCAGGTAATTGGAAAAATTGACGTTTCCGCTCAGGTAGGCAATCAGACCCAGGGCCGAACCCACTAACACGGTCGGCATGATGGCCAGGCCGTCGAGGCCGTCGGTCAGGTTTACCGCGTTGCTGCTCCCGACAATGACAAAGTAGCCAAGCACGATAAACCATGGCCCGAGATCAAACAGCGCGGTTTTGACAAATGGCAGGAAAAACTCGGTATGGGCCGGGTCATCAGCGAGCACATAGAGCACTATCGCAACGCCCAGTCCACCCACTGACTGCCAGAAGTATTTCCAGCGAGCCGGCAGGCCACGGGAATCCTTCTCAATCACCTTGCGATAGTCATCCACCCAACCTACGGCACCGAATACCAGTGTTACGGCAAAAACTATCCAGACGTAAACGTTCGCCAGGTCGCTCCATAATAAGGTGGTTAGAAGTAGCGATATCAGAATAAGCGCGCCACCCATGGTCGGCGTGCCACTCTTGCTCAAGTGGCTTTCCGGTCCATCGTTGCGCACAGACTGGCCGATCTGGTGGTAGTTGAGTCGTTTGATCACATAGGGACCAACCAGCAGGGAAATCGCAAGCGACGTCAGTACAGCCAATGCTGCCCGCAGAGTCAGGTACTGGAATACATTGAAACCACTGGAAAACCGGGACAGGTATTCGGACAGCAGCAACAGCATTTAGCGTGCCCCCCCCGCCAGCAACATTTCAACAACGTGCTCCATGCGAGAACTGCGCGAACCCTTCACCAGGCAAGCATCGTAGCCAGATAGACAACCCGGCTGCAACCAGGCCAGCAACTGCTGCTGGTCAGTGAAACTGAGGGCACCGCTACCGAAGGCTGCGGCAGCATTCTCCGCCAGCGGCCCAATACCGAACAATGCATCTATACCCTGTTCTCGAGCGTAAAACCCCGCCTCGCGGTGATAGCTCACACTATCATCACCGAGTTCTGCCATGTCGCCCAGTAGCAGCAGTTTGGTACCCGCTTGCATGGCCAGCACATCGATCGCGGAGCGCACCGCGTCAGGGTTGGCATTATAACTGTCATCGATCACCAACATGCCCGCGGCGCCACGGCAAAACTGCATGCGCCCGGCGATGCCATTGAAGCTCGCAAGACCAGCCGCAATCTCTGGCAATCCAAGACCGGCGCCCATTGCAGCCGCTGCAGCAGCCAGCGCATTAGCGACATTGTGGCGGCCGGGCACAGTCAATTCGACAAGGTGACTGTCGTCATCAGTCACCAGCTTGAAACGACTACCTGCGGCCCGCAATTCCAGATCCAGCGCGCGAACCGAGGCATCGCTGTCGCCATTTGCACTGTGGCTTATCACGGTTGCGACACCGGCAAGTTGTCGCCACAGTGTGCTGTAGGGTTCATCGAGGTTGATAACGGCCAGCCGCCCGGGCTTGCTGACAAAAATCTCACCCTTGGTGCGAGCAACCCGGTCAAGGCTGCCAAAGCCCTCAAGGTGGGCTGCCCGGGCATTGGTAAGAATCGAAATGTCAGGGTTCGCAATCTCCACCAGGTAGCGAATATCACCCGGCTTCGCAGCTCCCATTTCGATGACGGCGTAGCGATAGTCACTGGACAGTCGCATCAATGTCAGCGGCACACCAATTTCATTGTTCAGGTTGCCGCTGGTAGCCAGCACCGGCGACGACTGCCCCAGAATAGCCGCCAGCATCTCCTTGGTTGTCGTCTTGCCGGCACTGCCGGTAATGGCTAACAGCGTTCCCTCGAAGGAGGCTCGATGCAACGCTGCCAGCTGCCCCAGCGCGAGCAAGGTATCCGGCGCCTGAAGCAAGGGCGAAGCACCCTCCAGCCGGCGACTGACGAGGGCACCGGCGGCACCTTTTTCAAGCGCTTTTGCCACAAAATCATGACCGTCGAACTTGTCGCCTTTTAGGGCGACAAATAGCTGACCGGGCAGTAACTTGCGAGTATCGGTGGCAACACCGTCAAACGTTACCGGCTCACCATGCAGCTGCCAGCCGAAGTTTTTTGCCAGGTCCCCCATAAATGCTTTCATTGTGGCGCCCGCTGCACTGCAAAATAGCGCTCCACACAGGCGCGGTCGTTGAAGGCATAACGCTGCTGCCTGATTTCCTGATATTGCTCGTGCCCCTTGCCAGCGATGACGACAATGTCGCCAGCTTGCGCTGCATCCAGGGCAGTCGCTATGGCCACAGCACGATCCGGCTCCGCGAGGTGCCGCCCCGGCGCATTCATTCCGCTTCGAATGTCGTCGATGATGGCCATGGGGGATTCATCTCTGGGGTTATCGCTGGTCAGAATGATGCTGTCGGCAATACTCTCGGCGACAGCACCCATTTCCGCGCGTTTACCCTGGTCGCGATTTCCCCCACAGCCGAACACCAGTCGCAAGCTACCCTCGACGTGGGATTTTAGGGCCGACAAAAGCTGCTCCAGGGCATCCGGGGTGTGGGCGTAATCGACAATAACTTTCACTCCACCGTCATGCACCAGCTCCATTCGACCCGGGGCCCCGGTACAGCCAGAGACACCCCGCAACAGCTCGGCCAGGTCGATACCCAGTCCAGCCAGCAGCGCAATGCTGGCAACCAGGTTTTGCAGGTTATAGCGGCCCAACAAAGGGCTGTGCAGCGTGCCGTCACCCCAGGGTGTATGTAACTCGGCGCTACAGCCCCGACTGTGGTAATGCAACTCCCGGCAATAGACATCCGCCACCGCCTTATCGAGGGAGTAACCCAGTCTGGTGCCCTTGACCGACGGGTCGCGGTAGAGGGTGGCGCCAAAATCGTCATCGAGGTTAAAAACCGCCAATGGCAGTTCGCGGGTGAATAGCAAGCGCTTGCTGGCACCGTAACTCGCCATGTCGCCATGGTAGTCAAGGTGATCGCGGCTGAGGTTGGTAAAAACGGCGGCGCTGAAATCAACCCCATCAACGCGCCCCTGCTCGAGTCCGTGGGACGAAACTTCCATGGCCACGTATTTCGCGCCACTGTTGGCGAGGCGCGATAGTATGCGGTGCACGCTGATCACGTCGGGGGTGGTCATACCGGTGTCCTGCTGCTCACCCACCAGACCCCAGCCAAGGGTGCCGACCACAGCGCAAGGATAGCCCAGCGCACCCAGCAGTTGGGCCAGGAGATAGCTGACACTGGTCTTGCCGTTGGTTCCGGTGATCCCTATCACTTGCAACGGGTCGCACGCTGCACCGTAAAACCGGCGCGCCAGTTCACCCAGTCGCAATTTGAGACCATCCAGGGCAATGACCGGAACACCTGCCGGCTCGAAGGGCAGCTCCCCTGCTCCCTTCTGCAACAAAACCAATGCGGCACCACGGGCCACCGCCTCGGCTACATGACTGCGGCCGTCACTGCGCTCGCCCGCGACGGCAATGAAGGCATCGCCCGGGCCGACCCGGCGACTGTCGAGATGCAGGTCGCGAATCGGCAGGGTCAGACCGCCTGCAACGGGACCCAACCAATCACAGACTCGGGTGCCGGGTTGCTCAACCACGTTCGACAAGACCTGCCTCCGCATCGAAAACCAGCAATTCGTCGCCCTTGAAGTCCTCGAGCTTGTC
This sequence comes from Cellvibrionales bacterium, assembly GCA_024645065.1. Taxonomy (GTDB): domain Bacteria; phylum Pseudomonadota; class Gammaproteobacteria; order Pseudomonadales; family JAHEGP01; genus JAHEGP01. The sequence goes on from JAHEGP010000079.1 coordinate 9,890, forward strand.
AGGTACCACACCCATTAACCGCAGCGTTTCAGCCGCGACCCGGGAAAATACCGGAGCGGCAACTTCACCGCCGTAGTATTGTTTGCTCTTCGGGTCGTTGACTACGACCACGCCCACCAGGCGAGGGTTGTCCGCCGGGGCCATACCAGCGAACAACGCCATGTATTCATTGTCCTTGTAGCCACCGACTCCGACCTTGTGCACCGTGCCCGTCTTGCCCGCAAAGGAGTAGGCAGGAATGGCTGCGCCGGCGGCAGTGCCACCTTCAGCGGTAACTGCCTTGAGCATGGCCAGTACATCTTTGGCGATGGCGGCATTTATCACCCGCTGCGGTTTTTCCGAGGGCCCGCCCTTGACGATCCGCAGGGGTTTCTTGATACCGTTGTTTGCCAGCACGCTATACGCCTGAACCAGCTGCAGGGGTGTGACCGACAGGCCGTAGCCAAATGCGAAAGTGGCTTTTTCTATGTCACGCCAGCGCTGATGGTTGGGCAGGAAACCCACCGCCTCGCCGGGGAACCCGCTACCGGTTGTCTGGCCCAGCCCCAGGCGCTGGAAAACAGAGCGAATGGCTTCAGGCTCCATGCTGAGGGCAATCTTGCTGGTAGCGACATTACTGGACTTGGCGATCATGGTGGTGAGGTCGATAACGCCGTAATTACGGTGGTCGCGCTGCACCTTGCGCCCCACCCGAAAATAGCCGGGGTTGGTGTCGATTGTGCTCTCGGGCGTGTAGAGCCCACTTTCCAGTGCGGCAACCACAGTAAAAGGTTTCACGGTTGAACCCGGCTCGATCAGGTCGACAATGGCCCGATTTCGCATGTGAGAGGCGCGAAAGTTACTGCGGTTATTGGGGTTAAAGGACGGCTGGTTTACCATGGCGAGAATATCGCCGGACTGAACGTCCGCAATGACCATAGAGCCCGAGCTGGCGCGGTGACTAATCACCGCTTCCTTCAGCGCCCGGTAGGCCAGGTATTGTACCCGCAGGTCAATGCTCAATTGCAGCTCGCCACCAGGCTGCGCGGAGCGCACATGCTTGAAGTTCTCGATGGTATTACCCAGTAGATCTTTCACCACCTGCTTGGCACCCGGCATACCGCGCAGGTGCTCATCGTAGGTCAACTCCATGCCTTCCTGGCCGGCATCATCGATATCGGTAAAGCCAATCAGGTGGGCAGCGACCTCGGCTGCCGGGTAGTAGCGCTTGTAACCGTCTTCGACATAAACCCCGGGGACACCGCTGTCGATGGCGCGCTGCGCCTGGGCCGGGGGCAGTTGCCGCCGCAGGTACAGAAACGAGCGCTCCTGGTTTCGGGCGAGTTTGCCTGCAAGGTTTGCGGGAGGGTAATCCAGGGTTTTTGCCAGTTGCCTGAAGCCGCCATGGTCAACATTGACCAACCGGGGGTTACACCAGACGGATTGTACCGGGGTACTCACGGCAAGTGGCTGGCCTTCGCGGTCATAAATAATGCCGCGATACGCATGGATCGGCTCAGTCCTGACGGTACGCGCCTTGCCCTGTTGCTGGAGAAACCTGTAACCGCCCTCAATGTCAACGACCTGCAGCGTGATGACTCGTGCACCCAGGCCTAACAGCAACAGGCAGAGAACGATCCAGACCAGATGAAAACGCCAGCGCGGGAAATCAGCCTTTTGGAGGGTGGCAGTCATGGCTTAACCACCACGACTTCACGGGGTGCCGGCAAGCTCATCCCCAGCTTTTGCTTGGCAACCCGCTCGACATTAGCCGGCGACAGCATGGTACTGCGCTCCAGGATCAGGCGATTCCATTGACTGTCCAGTTGGTATTGCAACTTGCGCGCCGATTCAAGCTCGCCAAACAGCAGGCGAGTCTTCTGCGCCAGGAAGACTACAGTGACGGCGGAGCCGAGAATAGCGAGCAGACAGCCGACCATAGCCCACTGCAAAGCCATGCCTGCTGGCCTG
>JAHEGP010000080.1:0-8202 GCA_024645065.1 Cellvibrionales bacterium
CACAAATCATGGAGGGTATCCGTCTCGCCTTTCACCCTCTCATTCCAATGGAAAACTAACCGGGAGACTGAGCTGGCTGGCGCCGCTAAAGCGGGCTTTTCCCGTCTACCGCTGATCTACCCCTGAGATAGATACCATGTCATTCTCTTCTCTGCGCAACTGAAGGTGAATCTCGATATCATCCACCAGTTGCTCAGTCAGGGGCCAGAACAAGCTGGCGCAGATATCTGGTGCAGGGCCCTGGGCGGTACCACTGGATTTGCGCATTGCGCGAATGGATTGCGTTTCGTCATCGAGCCACGCCCGGGCATGCATCTCCGCATAGGCGTCCAATGCCCACTCGCTGGTATTACAGAATGCGCTGGTAATGCGGATGGTGACATCCCTGGCGCGCAAATTCTGCCGCGAGCAGGCCTCGCGCTGAATGACCTCTGGCAGGCCGGGCTCTATCACAAGATCACTACTGCCGAAACTCACCGTCTGTGAGCGAGTGCGGGAATCTTCCACAGAAACGTGACACCCTTCTGTATTGTCAGCAAGATATTGCTCGGGTACCGGCATGGTAAAACTGCAGCCCTGGGTCACCAGCACCAAACCCAGAGCGGCCAGCGGTAAGCTAATGGAGTTGTTCATACCCTGTTCCCTTCACTGCCGTTTGTCACGACGTTAACCCGTATCCTAGTGTAGTTCTGCGCATTTTGGGCGCTTGAGGTTGTGAAATGCGCCGTGCTTCATCAAGGCTATCATTAGCCCGTCACAACTAGCAAGCGGCTGGCTGGTGACTTGTATTGACGGTGTAGACCATATCGGTTCCCGAAAAAATCCCGCTGCACGATATTGCCCCCCTGAACCCTACTCCAATATCAGCTTGCCGCGGGATGCCTATGTCCAATCCCTGTGCTTTGGGTTAAGCTCCGCAACCGAAGGCAGCACCATCGATCAGGAAGCAAGCGCCTCAATGTGCACCACTAACCAAAACTTGACAGCAGTGGACCGAAAATGAAACTAGCCATATTATCGTGCAGCCCCAAAGCCTATAGCACCCGCCGCTTCAAGGAAGCGGCAGAGCAACGCGGCCATCGCGTCAAGGTTCTGAATACCTTGAAATTCGCTATTGACCTCGAACGCAACTCGCCCGATCTCTACTATCGCCAGAGTCCCCTGAGCATTTATGACGCGGTCCTGCCCCGCATCGGTGCTTCGATCACCTATTATGGTACCGCAGTCGTGAGGCAGTTTCAGGAAATGGACGTATTTTGCGCCAATACCTCCCACGGCATCATCAATTCCCGAGACAAGCTGCGCAGCCTGCAAATACTGAGCAGACACCATATCGGCATTCCCAAGACCGCCTTTGTGCGCGACAAGAAAGATGTTCTCCCGGCCATTGAACGCGTCGGTGGGGCGCCTGTTATCATCAAACTGATAGAGGGCACCCAGGGTATCGGGGTGTTGCTCGCCGAATCCAACAAGCAGGCGGAGTCGATTATCGAGCTTTTGCAGAGCCAGAAGCAAAACGTATTGATCCAGAAGTTTGTCGCCGAGAGCAAAGGTCGTGACGTCCGCGCTTTCGTTGTCGGTGACCAGGTCGTTGCCGCCATGCGCCGGGTTGCCCAGGGCCAGGAATTTCGCAGCAATGTGCACCGCGGTGGCGTTGCGGAGCCCATCGAGCTGGATCAGCAATATATCGACACGGCGGTGCGTTGCACCCAGATCCTCGGCCTGCGAGTGGCGGGCGTGGATATGCTGGAAGGAAAAGACGGCCCCCAGGTGATGGAGGTGAATTCCTCGCCCGGACTGGAAGGCATAGAAACCTGTACCGAGCTGGATGTTGCCGGCGCGGTTATCGACTACATTGCTGCCCAGGTCGATTTCCCGGAAGTGGACGTGAGACAGCGCTTAACAGTTAGCCGGGGCTATGGCGTTAGCGAAATTTATGTTCCCGAAGGTTCCAAATTTGTCGGCCAGTCGATAACTGAAACCGGGCTGCCGGAACAGGACATCAATGTCCTTACGCTCTACCGTGGGCCCAGAATAATACCCAATCCGCGGCTGGGACGCACATTGGAATCGGGAGACAAGTTGCTGTGTTTCGGCAAACTGGAGTCGATGCGCGGACTGGTCCCCGCACGAACCAGACGCAAGCGGCGCCCGGCGGTACAGGAACTGGATACCCATGTCAATGACTAAGAATTGTGAAGACAAGCAGCTACTGGGCTGGCGAGAGTGGATAGGCTTTCCGGATCTGGGCATCCCCCAGGTAAAAGCCAAGGTGGATACCGGGGCGCGCACCAGCTGTTTGCATGCGTTTCTCGTTGAAACCTTCGAGCGTGACGGCAATCCCTGGGTACATTTTGATATGCATCCAATGCAAGGCAATACCGACCACGTCATCCGTTGCGAAGCGCCGCTACTGGAGCGGCGTATAATTCGCGATTCAGGTGGTCACGAGGAAATGAGATACGTGATAGCAACCCAAGTAACTATTGGTGATAATCTCCAACGTATCGAGGTTACCCTTACCGACCGCGATAACATGAAATTTCGTGCTCTTCTTGGTCGCTCCGCGATCTGCGGAAAATACCTGGTTGACTGCAAGCGCTCCTATGTGCAGGGAAAGCGCAAACGCAAGCGCAAAATTTCGCGGAAAAGCAATCATGACAAGTAAAGTGCCGGTTTTCACCATTGGCGAAGCCACGATCGAACCCGGCGAAAGCAGGATTGTCGATATACCGGTTTCACCCATGTATACCCACCATGACCTGTCGATCTCGGTACAGGTAGTGCGCGGCAGACAAGCCGGGCCCACCTTGTTTATCAGTGCTGCCATTCACGGGGACGAAATCAACGGGGTCGAAATTATCCGCCGTCTGCTACAGCACAAGGCGCTGAGAAACATGCACGGCACCCTGCTGGCAATTCCTATCGTCAATGTTTACGGCTTTCTGAATCACACCCGTTATCTCCCCGACGGGCGTGACCTCAATCGCTCTTTTCCCGGGTCGGAGCAGGGCTCGCTGACGGGCAGGGTAGCCGATACCTTCGTCAAGGAGATTGTCGACAAATGCACCCACGGTATCGATCTGCATACCGGGGCCCGTCATCGCAGTAATTTTCCCCAGATCCGGGCCGACCTCGACGACCCGCAAACACTGGAGATGACCGAGGCCTTCGGTGTGCCGCTGGCAATCAATGCCAAAATTCGCGACGGCTCTATGCGGGAATGTGCTGCTGACAACGGGGTGCCTGTCATTCTTTATGAGGCAGGCGAGGCCCTTCGCTTTGAGGAAATGTACATACGTGCCGGCGTCAACGGCATCATCAATGTCATGCGATGCATCGGAATGCTGCGCAAGAGCCGCAGCAAAAAGCCGGCCGCAAAACCCATCATCAGTACCAAAACGAGCTGGGTTCGGGCACATGACAGCGGCATATTACGAACCCTGGTGCCACTAGGTGCCAAGGTGACCGCGGGTCAAACCCTGGCACTGGTAGCCAATCCCCTGGGCACCACAGAAACCGCCATAATTGCGCCTGACGACGGCATGGTCATCGGCCGCACCAACCTGCCGCTGGTATACGAGGGGGATGCCACTTTTCACATCGCGCAATACGGGCACAGGGTGGCGGCTATCGAGAGGCGGGTCGAGCAATTCCATGAGGATCACCACCCTGGCGAGCTGTTGCAGCACACCGACGACCCGAGCAATGCACCGATAGCCTGATTGCAACATTTTGCGCGCCAGGCTCTCGGTGCCCGCCGCTAGCTCATCGCTTTTACGGCAACCGGCACTGCATTTACCGCGGCATTGCCACTCAATTCGTCGATTGATAACTCGTCGGTGAGATCATTGCAGCTGACCCCCGGATGGAGGGTAGCGGTTGCCAGCTTGACTCCACGGCGGTCGTGCCCCCAGCCGTGGGGCAGGCTAACCACGCCCGGCAACATGTCGGTGGTACTTTCAACCTTTACCTGAAGTTCCCCCACCCGGGAACTCACGCTTACCCGGTCGCCGTCGGCAAGTTGGCGCTTCGCGAGATCATCGGGGTGCATCTGCAGGGTACACCGGTCCTTGCCCTTCACCAGGCGATGGAAGTTGTGCATCCAGGAATTGTTGGAGCGAACATGCCGCCGGCCAATCAGCAACAGCTCGGCCGAAGCGGTCAGTTCACTGCGGGAGTCACGCAATCGTTGCAGGTCTGACAGGGGAAGCTCTGCGTCGCAGTGAATCATTTTATCGGCGGTAAAAAGGCGCCCGGGCAATTGCGGGCGCAGCGGACCCAGATCAACGCCCGAAGGGCTTTGCGCCAGTCGCGCCAGGCTCAGGGCATGCTCGCTGCCCTGGGCTTCGCCGTAGGGACCGGCCTGCAATCCAAAGTCGATCATCTGATCGGGTGGGATACCGGCGCTTGCCTCTACTCCCAGCAACCCGGCCACCCGCTCTCCCAATGCGGTGAATATCTCCCAGTCATGGAGCGCGCCTTCAGGCTTGTCGAACACCGGCCGGTTGAATCGAACCGTATTGCGCATGGCCAGTATATGAAAGGTGATATCGTAATGGTCGTGTTCCAGCGGCGAGGTCGGCGGCAGAATGATATCGGCGTGACGCGTGGTTTCGTTGATGTAGGGGTCCAGGGACACCATGAAATCGAGCTGTCCCAAGGCAAGGTCCAACTGGCGACCATTGGGCGTCGATAGCACCGGGTTGCCGGCACCGGTGAACAGGGCGCGAATTTTGCCGGGGCCTTCGTTTAATATTTCCTCCGCCATTGTTACCGCTGGCAACTCCCGGTCGAACTCCGGTAAACCCCGCACCCGGCTTCGCTCCCGCGCAAAACCACCGCGCCCCATATGGGCCAGCTGATCCAGAGCCGGTGAAGTGAACAGGGAGCCTCCGGGTCGATCGAGGTTACCGGTGGCGATATTGATCAATTGAATCAGCCACTGGCAGAGCGCGCCAAAGCGCTGGGTAGAGACACCCATGCGGCCATAGCAAATGCCGGCGTCCGCCGCTGCCAACTCCCGGGCTATACGACGGGTGGTGCTGGCATCAATTCCGGTTGCCGCCGCCACACGCTCAGCGCTAAAGTCACCGAGCTGTTCAGCGACCCGGGACAAGCCCCGGGTGAAATCCACCAGGTGCCGCAGTCTGACCAGATTTTCCTCGAACAGGCAATTCAGCAGTGCACCCAACCAGAGCGCATCGGTACCTGGCTTTATGGCAATGTGCTCGCTGGCGACGGCCGCAGTCTCGGTGCGGCGGGGGTCGACCACTACCAGCTTGCCGCCCCTCTTGCGCAGGGCCTTGATCCGTTTACCCACGTCCGGCACCGTCCAGAGGCTGCCGTTGGAGGCGATGGGATTGGCGCCCAGCATCAGGAAGTAGTCGGTATGGTCGATATCAGGAATCGGCAACAGCAGCTTGTGGCCAAACAACCACAAGGACACAAGATGGTGGGGCAATTGGTCCACCGACGTCGCCGAGAAGCGATTGCGGGTGCGAAAATGACGGAACAGAGTGCCCTGGTGAGTCATCATACCGTAGTTGTGGACGCTGGGATTACCCATATAGATGCCTATGGCATCCACCCCGTATTCGCGGCTAATCTCGACCAGCCTTGTGGCGACGGTATCCAGTGCCTCGTCCCAGCTTATGGTTTCAAAGCGATCTGCTCCCTCCGCTGTGATCACCCGCTTTACAGGCTGGCGCAGACGGTCAGGGTCGTTGTGCAGGTCCTGTAAGGCTATTGCCTTGGGGCAGATATGCCCACGGCTCAGGGGATCATTCCTGTCACCCTTGATCGACAGTATCCGTTCGTCGGCGACTTTGATTTCGAGCCCGCAAATAGCTTCACAGAGATGACAAGCCCGATAGTGTGTTTCGATTGTGGCTGTTGCGTCTGCCAATGGTGAACTCCCCATAATTCCTTATCAGTGGTGACGATGCCCCCAGGCCGATCCGATCGTCAGGACTCCTGGCCGGACGGTTGCACGGGCCCCGCTAGCGCAGGGGCGGCGTCAGGTATGCCGCCGTGGCGCCCAGGGTGGGCTGGCTATCCTTGATTTCCATCCGGGCGATGGAACGCAGGTGAACCTCGTCCGGCCCATCAGCGTAGCGCAGGGCCCTTGCCGCAATCCAGAGATCGGCCAGCGGCGTGTCGGGGCTGATACCCATGGCGCCAAAGGTCTGCATCGCCCGGTCGCAAACCTTGCCGTAGACCTCGGGTACAATCGCCTTGATCATGGCGATCTCCTTGCGCGCGGCGCGAGCCCCGGCCTTGTCGATCATGTAGGCGGCTTTTAAAACCAGCAATCGCGCCTGGTCGATCTCGATACGGGAGCGCGCAATCCAGTCCGATACCGCTCCGTGTTGATGCAGATACCTGCCAAAGGTCTTGCGCTCCTGGGAGCGCTCAACCATCAACTCCAGCGCCAGCTCGGCGGCGCCGATAGAGCGCATACAGTGGTGTATTCGACCCGGACCGAGGCGTGCCTGGGCGAGAGCAAAACCGCTGCCCTCCTCGCCCAGCAGATTCGATACCGGCACCCGCACATTGCGGTAAACCACTTCATTGTGGCCCTCGATGCTGATGTGATTCATCACGGGTATGTTGCGCACCACCTCGACACCCGGTGTGTCACTGGGCACCAACACCATGCTTTGCTGTTGGTAGCTATGCGCCTCGGGGTCGGTTTTACCCATTACGATGTGAAGCTCACAGTCACTGCGCGAGGCATTGGTGATAAACCATTTGCGCCCGTTAATCACATAGTCGTCGCCGTCCCGCGTGATCAGTGTGGTGATATTGGTCGCATCGGATGACGAGACATCCGGCTCGGTCATGGAGAAGGCAGAATGGATTTCGCCATTGAGCAGCGGCACAAGCCAGCGCTCTCGCTGCCGGGCACTCGCAAACAAATGTAACAGTTCCATGTTGCCGGTATCCGGAGCATTGCAATTGAAGACCTCGGACGCCCAGGGCACCCGCCCCATGATCTCCGCCAGCGGTGCATACTCGAGATTAGTCAGCGCCGTGCCTGGTTCATCCTCCCCCAGGTGGGGTAAAAACAGGTTCCACAGGCCCTCCTCCCGGGCCAGCGCCTTGAGGTCCTCCATAAAGCTGATGGGATAAACCCCGGCATGGCTCTCTTCGTTGTACTGGCGAATGCGCGGTACGATATGGTCATCCATAAAACGTCGCACCTGCATTTCAAGGTCCTGTACCCTGGCACTGTATTCAAAATCCATAATTGATACCCCGTAAGCCTTTCAACCCTGCGCCATCGCCGCGCCACTGTCCCTCAGCTATTCACCCGAGCCCCCATACCGGGAGACTAAAGCGTCATTCCTCCATCAACCACGATACACTCCCCGGTGGTATAGCTGGCCGCGTCTGATACCAGGTACAGCACGGTACCGGCCATTTCCTGCGGCTCGGCATGGCGCCCCATCGGGATGGTTTTTATCGCCTGTTGGTAGATTTTCTCCTCATTGAACAGCGCGCCGGCAAATTGGGTTTTGGTTAAACCCGGCAACAGTGCGTTAACCCGAATGCCGTGGGGCGCGCACTCTTTGGCGAAAGCCTGGGTCATATTAACCACCGCTGCCTTGGTGATCGAATAGATACCCTGCCACAACGCCGGTCGCAGGGCGTTCACCGACGCAGTGTTTACGATACTGCCGCCACCGTTTTCCTTCATCAGGCGAGCGCCCTCGATCGACATAAAGAAGTACCCGCGAACATTGACGTCAACGGTTTTGTTGTAGGCCGCAAGGTCGGTATCGAGAATGTCACCAAAATAGGGGTTGGTCGCGGCGTTATTGACCAAAATGTCGAGCTTGCCGTGAGTCGACCTGATGTGGGAAAAGATCGCGGCGATATCGCCCATGTCGCCAACGTGGCAGGCGAAGGCCTCGGCGCTGCCACCGGACTCAATAACGCTGTCAGCGACCGCCTGGCAGCCCTCGATCTTGCGGCTGGATACAATCACATGTGCGCCCTGCTCTGCCAATAGCCTGGCAATCGCCTCACCGATACCGCGGCTGGCGCCGGTGATCAGGGCGATTTTGCCGCTCAGGTCGAATAACCGGGTAGCCATAAAAACTCCGCTTCGATGTTTGCTGATTCTGCGAGACCAAAGTTGCTCCAGCTCCGGTACCTGATTGCCAGCTGTAGCAGCCATGCTTCCTTGTTGATCAT
>JAHEGP010000080.1:8212-9568 GCA_024645065.1 Cellvibrionales bacterium
CGGACCCGCGGCCGGGATTATCGCTGCAGCGAGTTCCGCGCCCTGCTGGCAAATTCCGCCGCCGCCTGCTCGTCCTCGATGAGACTTTCGATGGCAAAAGGCACCGCAACACCGCGCTGTAATCCCGGCCTCTGGTTCAACACGCCCAACCAGCGATCGAGGTTTTCAAGCCCGTCCCGCGACACGCCCGACCACTTGTAAGTCCGCACCCAGCACCAATTGGCTATGTCCGCAATCGAATAATCATCCGCCAGCCATTCACTCTCGCCCAGGCGAGTATCGAGCACTTCGAACAAACGGCGCGCCTCGTGCTGGTAGCGGTCGATTGCCGGCTGGATCTTTTCCGGAAAGTAGCGATAGAAAACGTTGGCCTGCCCCATCATGGGCCCGATGCCACTCATCTGGAACATCAACCACTGCACGACCCGGGACCGCCCCCGGGCGTCCGCAGGCAGCAAGCTGCCGGTTTTCTCTGCCAGATAGAGCATGATGGCGCCGCTTTCAAACACCACGAAATCCGCCGCGTCCCGGTCGACAATAACCGGAATTCGCCCGTTGGGATTCAACGCCCTGAACTCGGGGGCATGCTGGTCTCCGGACGAAATATCAACCACGTGGGTGTCGTAGGTGAGACCCAGCTCTTCCAGGGTGCAGGAGGCCTTGTGACCATTCGGGGTTGGCGCTGTGTACAGGTCTATCAAGTGAGTCTCCAGCTTGCATTGGCGTCAACAGCGGACTGTTGGCGGAGGTATGGATCAGGCCCATCGCCGGGTAACAATTTCACCCGAGACTGTGACGAGAGCCATCAGGCAGACCAGGCTCCGGGCAGCTGACACTGACAGGCCGGGGCCATCGGCAACCACCCATTACACCCGGATGCCTGGCATAGCAATAGATCACATTCGGGCCCCCGGGGGCAAGTCCGGGTTGGGCAAAAGACGAGGGTTTGCTTTAGCGGGCCGGGGGTGAGCCCGCTATTGAAGCAGCGGTCCCGGGTTTTGCCGGCACTGGCTATGCGCCGCCAATAATGTTTCGAGAAAGGTAGCGACGACCCGTCCGGGTTGGGGAGAACGGCGCACGATCGCAGAAAAATCGCAACAATAGCCAAAAGCAGGGTCACCAATCGGGCGCAGCAGTCCGCATTGCACGAAGCTCGCAGCATAGTGATCAGGCAAGTAGCCGATGTAACAACCGGATAACAACAGGGTGGCGATGCCCTCCTGGTCGTAGGCCGTTGCTGCGCGGTTCAGCCCCAACTCCCTGCCCTGCTCCATATTCGGCGAGTGATAGCCAAGGCCGGCGTATTTGGCACCGAGGATATCGCCGCGGCTAATCGCCTCGTCATCGAGGGAGTGC
>JAHEGP010000080.1:9578-11802 GCA_024645065.1 Cellvibrionales bacterium
TAGGTGAGGCTGGCCGACGAGCGATGCTGGGGAATGATGCCAATATGATACGTGCCCTCCATGACCCCTTTTTCAATCGCGTTGAGCGATTCCACATACAGCTCGATAGTCACTTCCGGCGCCAGGCTATCAAAGCGCCGGATCGCCTCATGAATCCTGCAGTGCGAATTACTTGCTGTTTTGTCGAATACCGCCAGCACGAGTTTGCCGGTCATGCGCTCGTGCAGCTCATTGACCTCTGCACGAAAACCTTCCAGTGCCGCCAGCAAGCGCAGGGTGGCGCCGTAAACCGCCTGCCCCTCTACCGTCATGGCAAAGCCACCCCGCCCCCGGCGGCACAGCGTGACGCCCAGACGGGTTTCCAGGTCCTTGAGGTGGCGACTGATGGTGGAGCGGCCAATATTCAACTCCAGCTCTGCCGCCGAGATTCCCCCCGCCTCGGCGACAACCCGGAAAATACGCAGCAGGCGAATATCCACATCGGCCAGCTGACCCAGCACAGCCCGTGTCTTCATCACTAAACCCTCCGGCTTTGGTGGCGGCTACCCCACAAAAAAGCAGCACATTGTTTCATTGAAATGAATGTTAAAAGCGATAGATAGTAATTTATACAACTTTGTGTCAGAGATAACATTAACCCATGCAAGCAAACCTGTTCCGGGAGTTCCCATGACCGCGATGCAACAACCGGGCGTGCTCACAGCAGCCCAGCTCGATGCTCACTGGATGGCCTTCAGTGGCAATCGTCAATTCAAGAAGGACCCGCGGATTATCGTCGCGGCAAAGGATGCCTGGTATATCGACGCCGCCGGTCGCCGCATTTTTGACGGGCTTTCCGGCCTTTGGACCTGCGGCCTCGGGCACGGCCGCCAGGAGATCGTGGATGCCGTTGCCCTGCAGATGAAAACCCTCGATTACGCGCCGGCTTTCCAGTTCGGCCACCCCGGTTCGTTCAAGCTGGCAGAGCGACTTCGCAACCTGGCGCCCACAGGCCTCGACTATGTTTTCTTCACCAACTCAGGCTCCGAGTCCGCCGACACTTCGCTAAAGATGGCCCGGGCTTACTGGCGACTGAAGGGCCAGCCCGGCAAAACCCGCCTGATCGGGCGCACCAAGGGGTATCACGGGGTCAACTTCGGCGGCATCAGCGTGGGGGGTATTGGCGCCAACCGCAAACTGTTCGGCCAGGCCGTGGATGCCGATCACCTGCCCCACACCCTGTTGCAGGAGAACGCCTTTAGCCGCGGCATGCCCAGGCATGGTGTGTCCCTTGCCGACGAACTGGAGGAATTGGTGGCACTGCACGATGCCTCCAATATCGCTGCGGTCATCGTGGAGCCGTTTTGCGGCTCTGCGGGCGTAATCATTCCCCCCGAGGGCTACCTGCAGCGCCTGCGCCAGATTTGTGACAAACACAACATCTTGCTGATCTTCGACGAGGTTATCACCGGCTTCGGCAGGGCCGGGGCGATGACCGCCGCCGAGAAGTTTGGTGTCACCCCCGACATCATGAACATTGCCAAGCAGATGACCAACGGTACCCAGCCCATGGGCGCTGTCATTGCCAGCCGCGAAATTTACCATACCTTCATGAACGCCGAGGCTCCCGAGTATATGGTGGAGTTTCCCCACGGTTACACCTATTCAGCGCACCCGGTCGCCTGTGCCGCTGCGCTGGCAGCGCTGAATGTGTTGCAGAACGAGGATATGATCCAGCGCGTCCAGCAGTTGGCTCCCCATTTCGAAGATGCCGTGCATAGTCTGAAAGGCAGCCGTTACATCACTGACATCCGCAATTTCGGCCTGGCCGCCGGCCTGACCTTTGAGCCCTACCCCGGCGAACCGGCCCGCCGGCCATTTGAAATTGCCATGAAGTGCTGGCAAAAGGGTTTCTATGTACGCTATGGCGGTGACACTATTCAGCTGGCACCCCCGTTTATCTCGACCCGGGAGGAAATCGACTCACTGGTCAATGCCCTCGGCGAAGCGATCGGCGAGCTGGATTAGGTGCAGGGTAAGCAGGCAGCGGCGCCCAAATTCCATCGATCCCGTTTTTCAAGCTCAGGTCGTGACATTTGCGAATCAACAATACCCAGGAAACTCTTATGACAACCACCCCCCAAGTCATCGTCGGGCACCTGATCGGTGGCCAGGCCATCGCTGATATTGGCCGAACCCAGCCCGTATTCAATCCGGCCACCGGCGCGGTCAGTCGCCACGTAGC
>JAHEGP010000301.1 GCA_024645065.1 Cellvibrionales bacterium
GTCGACACCATTGATATTGCGCTCAACCAGGCCTCTTACGTCAAAGTCGAAATAGTCATAGCGCGCGCCCAGCACCGTGCGAATCCGGTCGCTCCAGGTAATCTGGTTTTCGCCGTAAACCCCGGTGTTCCACTGCTTGACCCGGTCACTGCGCACCGGCCCCAACTCTGCACGATCCCTGGTCTTGTATAGGCCGACTTCGTCGACGTCGTCGTAGCGGAATTCACCGCCAAAGCGATTTACCACTGGCCTGTCGGCGACAGACAATTCCTGCCGGTAGTCGACCCTGCCGCCGTAAAGCCAGCGCTTGTCCTTTTGCTTAAACTGGTCACCACTGGTCTGGTCATCGAGGTAATAGGTAAAATTTGACCACAGATTGAGTTGGTAGCGGATGGCGTAGGCCGAGATATCCCATTGGCCGTCTTGCCACCTGGTTGCCAGGCTGTAGCGATTGGACTTCCCGCCGACGGTGTCGTCAATCGAGCCCAGCTCATCGATCAAGCCGCTGCCCACAGCTCTCCCGGGTATCTGGTCGGGGCTGTTCCACTTGTTGTCGTAGGCCATGAAACTCACATTGGCATCGCCATCGCCTATGCGTGTTGCATACCTCAGCAGCAGATTGAGTTTTTGCACATCTTCCTTGATATCGCTCCAGGGGCCGTCATAACTGTTCAATTCCAATGCGTAGGAGCCGGTGCCTGGCCCGAGACCAACGCTGTCGAGCACCACCATGCGGTAAAATTCATTTTCACCCGCCGCTAGTTCCACTAAACCGGTATCGAATCGATCCGCTGTCCTGAGGTCGGCGCTACCGGCGCTGCTGAAATCGCCCACGTCCGCGTAGTAGGGTCCCTTTTTGTAGGCCAGGGTGTTGATCGTTTCCGGGATCACAAAGTTGAGGTCGGTATAGCCCTGGCCGTGGCCATGCGAGCGCATATTCACCGGCATACCATCGACAAAGGTCGCAAAATCGGTGCCGTGATCCAGATTAAAGCCGCGCAGGAAATACTGGTTCGCCTTGCCGGTACCACTGTGCTGCGTGACGACCATCCCCGGCACCATTTCAAGCACATCACCGGTGCGCAGGATAGGTCGCAGCGCAATCTCCTGTTGGCTGACCAACCCCTGCGAGGCTGACTGGGCGTCACCCACAAGATTAAGGCGGCGGCCGGTGACGGCCACTTCCTCCAACTGAGGGCTTGAGTCCGCAAGCACAATTACCGGTGCCAGAAGCAGCAGCCATGGGGAACAGCGTATCGACACGGCAGGCATTCTCCCTGGTCAAACAAAAGTGCGGTAGGCGCAGTCTCCGGCAACCTCAGGTGGTGCCCTTGACTGAACCCGGTTTTGGGTTATGGTTGGGTCGAAGCCCAGTGCGACAATAGTGCCCCAAATGAACTTGATCAATAAAAATAGCTATATACATCAATAAGATGGAAAATACATTGGCGAATCAGACCCCGCCCGGTAGCGGCGGTGAAACACCGACCGGCGATCGGTTTTTGCGCGGTAATCAAGGTTGAGAAAAAGGCCCGTCAACCTGAGCAATACACTGCCGCACCTGGGCGAGTTGGAGTTGACCCTGCTGCAGGCACTGTGGGCGCAGCCGGAGCAATCGGCGCTGCGGCTGCAACAGGAACTGCCGCGGGCCCAACAGTGCAGTCTCAGTACCGTGCAATCCACCCTGGAGCGCCTGCACCGCAAAATGCTGGTACGGCGCCGCAGGCAGGGGCATGCCTATGTCTATTGCGCGCGCCTGGGCCGCGCCGAACTATTGGGTAAATTACTGGGCGGCGTGATCCGGCAATTACACACCGGCAGTCTGGATCCCATCCTGTCGAGCTTTGTCGATTTCGCCGATAAAATTGACGAGCACACGCTGGATCGCCTTGATGAACTGGTGCAAAAGCGCAAGCTCTCGCGCTTCGAGGGCGATTGATGCTGCCACTACTCTCGTCGATTGTGCTGTGTGCGCTGGTATTGTGGCTCCTGTTTGGTGCGCTGACGGCGCTGATCTATCGCCTGCTGCGACCGAGGCTACGAAACATTGACCCGGCCCAGGCCAGTCACTTCTTGCTGGCCTGGCTGGCATTGCCGCCTTTCGCCGCATGCCTGACCTGTTATGTACTGTATTCGCCTGATCTTGCGCAATGGCTTGTTGCCGGACACTGCCACTTCGACAATTGCAGGCAACACGGTCCACAGTCCGAACTTGCAGTAATTCCTGCCGCCTTGCTGATGGGGTGGACGCTTTTCAGCCTGGGGCGCTGCCTGATGCGACAGTGGCTTCCAGGGCGCCGCCTGTGCGAGCAGCTATGTCGTGCAGGCGATATCACCGAAGAATTTGTCAGCATCGATTCACCGGTACCGGCGGCCTTTACCCTGGGCTGGCTCAAGCCAAAAATTTTTATCTCCGCTGGCATGCAAACGGCTTGTTCAAGCCGCGAAATCGACTGCATCCTGCACCACGAAAAAGCCCATCGGGTGCGCCACGACAACATTCGCTTATTGCTGGCCCGGCTGTTCACCGCGCCCTTGCCCCGCTGTTGGCCATATTTGGCGCTGGACGACCTGGAGTTAAGCTGCGAAAAGGCCTGTGATCTCAGCGCTGCGGCCACCTTGTCCCGGGAATCCGTTGCTTCCGCATTGATTCGGGTGGCGAGAATCCAGCAGGCTGCATCACCTGCTGCCAGTCTCGCCTTTGTTGGCAGCAAAACGGAGCAGCGGGTGCTCGCGCTGCTTGACGAACCTCAATTGCCGATGGCCAGCGAGCTTGTCTTTTTCACTGTTTCAGTGACGCTGGTTCTAACGCTCACCGTGATCAATCCGCTACATCGCGCAATTGAACTGATACCCTGATTATGGTGCTTCAGTTTCCAGAGCTGATACCGGAAGGGCAGTATTGATCAACCCCGGGGTTGCTTGTTCGACTAAACCGGCTTTGCAATACCACTAGCCACGTGATGCGCCCAGGCGGCCAGTACCACATGCCTGGCCTGCACGTAGTCCCTCTGTCCCGTTGCCAGGTCCGTGAAATGTACCCTGTACTGCTGGTGTCCGCCGGAAGCCAGCGGCTCAACCCGGCTGACCTCGCACAGGTCCGGCACGGTGGCACCGTGATCGAGCACGGGCCCCAGGTAGATAAAATCCGCTGATGCCTTGGCGCCGCCGCGCGATCCCAGAAAGCTGTCGCCGTCAAAAGCGCAGTAGCGGCGTTCGATACCGGTTTCGGTGACGACCGCCCGGCCAGCCTCGGCGAGGTTGCCGGGGAGCAGCATTGCCTGGGTGGCCTACGCCGCGGCCCCGATGCGGCCGGACCTGTTCCGGGCACTGGTCCTGCTCAATACGCCGGTGACAGCCCGGGAGGCGCTGCGACCTGCGGATGCCTGGCAGATGCTGGCCGAGAAGACGGGAAAGACCTTTTCTGCGTATGGCAGCCACGATCCAGCATGGAGGGTTTGACTCATTCCTGGCCAGTACTTTACTTTGCATCGCGCTCCAACATCTCGCGAATCGACTGTTCGATCTGG
>JAHEGP010000302.1:0-3081 GCA_024645065.1 Cellvibrionales bacterium
GAGATCGATGGGCTGGAGGCGACCCGGCTCATCAGGGCATTGAGCGACCGACAGACCCCGCCGATCGTCGCGCTTACCGCACACGCGGACACCAACGAAAAGAAACTGTGCCTCGAGGCGGGGATGGATGACTACCTGACCAAGCCGGTCGACAAGGATCTCATGGCGAAAAAACTGGGGCTGTGGATCGCTGCCGACCGGAGCGCCGCAAATGGCTCGGGATGTGAAGTGGCCAGCGCATCGGAGGAACATGGCGCGCCATGTGACGGGCTGTTAGACAATGTCGTGCTGGACGATCTCGTCCGCCAGATCGGTCGCGACAACCTGGCGGCCGTCCTGGACATGGTTCAGGAAGAGGCCGCCCTGCGCTGGCAGGAATTGGTCGCCGCCGAAGAGAGTGCCGACACTGCGGCAGTGCAGCGCCACGTGCACAGCCTGGCCAGCATCTTCCGCAGCGTCGGATTGATGCAGTTAGGCGACGCACTCGGGGAGATCGAAAATACGCTGCGCGCCGGCGAGCGGCCGGCGCCTCGATGGATCACCACATTGGAGCCACTCAAGTCTGCCAGCCTGTGCGTCCTCGTCAAGCAAGGCGCCGGGCCCTGAGCCCGGCTCCGCCTTGGGAAAAACACCCCCCGAGGCTCCCGACCTGCCAGCGACAGACGTTGCATTATTCACGCCGCCGGGCGGGATTGCGTAACACGCAAACGGCAAGGCACGCGGGACAACGGCGAGCAAAAATATTGCACGATAATTCCTAAACTTAATTTTCCATCCTAACGATTAATCCACCGGCTTTAGCGCTAATGATGGCGCTTGCAAGCACAATCAGGGGGACACCATGCAACAGACGATTCTTATCACGGGCTGTTCCAGCGGTATCGGTCAGGCGCTGGCCACCGAATTGAACCAAAGGGGACACCGGGTCTACGCCACGGCGCGTCGCCCGGCTACCCTGGCAGGTTTGGCACAGGCGGGTTGCCAAACCCTCGGCCTGGATGTCAATGACGACGACAGCGTTGCGGCGGCAATGAAAACGGTACAAGAGGAAGTTGGCTACCTCGACATGCTGATCAACAACGCCGGTTTCTCCCAGGTCGGCGCCGTGCTTGACCTGGGCCGGGAGGATTTGCGCAGGCAATACGAGACCAACGTCATTGCCCCGGTGGCTGTCAGTCGCGCCGCCATGGGACTGCTGCGTGGGGCGGTAGCAAAGCGCGGCTCGGCCAGCATCGTCAATATCGGCAGTATTGTCGGCGTATTTACCACCCCGTTTGCCGGCGCCTACTGTTCCAGCAAAGCGGCCCTGCACTCGCTCAGCGATGCGCTGCGCATGGAGCTGAAGCCCTTTGGCATCAAGCTGGTCACGGTTCAGCCCGGCGGTGTGCAATCCGCCTTTGGCAACCACGCCGAAGAGGCACTGCAACTGCCGCCGGATTCTCCCTACAAGGACATGGAACCCTTCATCCACGCGCGTGCCCAGGCCGGACAACAGGGCGCCATGCCGGCGGACGAATTTGCTATCGATGTGGCTGACAGCCTGCTTCGCCCAGCGCCGCCTGCCATTATCCGGGGCGGCACCAACAGCTTCAGGCTACCCCTGCTGAAACGTTGGCTGCCAACATCGGCATTCGACAAGCTGATGTCAAAAACCTTCGGCCTGAATGGTTTCAAGCCGCGCTAATCGCAACAGGGCAGCAGCGAACGGTGATCGTCCAGTGGCGGGATCGGAGAGGGCCCGCTAGATCACCAGGGTTTTTTGCAAGGACATTTCGCGAATCGCGTACTTCACCCCCTCCCTGCCGATGCCACTTTCCTTAACCCCGCCAAACGGAAAATGCTCGGCGCGAAAGCCTGGACCGTCGTTACTGACCAGGGTGCCCACCTCGAGCTCCTCGAACAAGCTGCGAATGGTCTGTATATCGCGAGTGAAGACACCGGCCTGCAAACCATAGCCTGAGCTGTTGACCGCATCGACCACGTCCCGCAACCGGGAAAAGCGCTGCAGGGGCAACACCGGGCCAAAGGTTTCACAGGTAATCAGTTGGGCATCGTGGGGCACGTCCTCGAGAATGCAGGGATAGATGATATTGCCCTCACGTCGATAGCCCAGCAGCACCCGGGCCCCCGAGCCCACCGCCGCATCGATGCGCGACTCCACCTCATCGGCCGCCGCGCCGCTGATCAGGGGTCCGACAAAAGTAGCTTCCTCGGTGGGGTTGCCCACCACCAATTCAGCGCTTGCAGCCACCAACTTGTCGCTAAAAGCCTGATAGACGGCATCGTGCACAAACAGGCGCTTGCAGGCGGTACAGCGCTGACCCGCCGTGGCAAAGCGCTGGTTGATCGCAACGCCAACGGCGGCGTC
Organism: Cellvibrionales bacterium; assembly: GCA_024645065.1. GTDB lineage: Bacteria > Pseudomonadota > Gammaproteobacteria > Pseudomonadales > JAHEGP01 > JAHEGP01. The sequence goes on from JAHEGP010000302.1 coordinate 2,369, forward strand.
GAGATCGGCGTCGGGCATCACGATCAGGGGATCGTTACCGCCGAGCTCCAGCAGTAATTTCTTGTAGCCGCTGGCAGCAGCGATGCGATTGGCTGCCCTGTTGCCGCCGGTAAAATTGATGCAGTTGATAGCGGGATGAGCCACCAGGGCTTGCATGTCGGCAACCTCAGGAACGCACATTTGCAGCACATCGTCACCGATGCCGGCCATGTGGCACAGTTTGGTCAGCTCGATCGCGGAGGCCGCATTCTGGGGGTTAGGCTTGAACAGGATGCAATTGCCGGCGGCGAAGGCGGGACCGATTTTGTGCATTGCGATGTTGACGGGAAAATTAAACGGGGTGATACACAGGACCGTGCCCAGCGGCCGGTAGCACACCACACCGATTCTGGACCGGGCCGGGGGGTAGGCATCGGAATCCAGTGCCTCGCCCCCAATCTGGCGGGCCTCCTCACTGCTGGCCACTGTGGTGTTGACGGCGCGCGCCAGTTCAACCCGGCTGTCGGATATCGTCTTGCCAGTCTCGGCAGTAATCAACCGCGCCAGCCGCTCACTGTTCCGTTGCAGCAACTGTGCCAGTTTACGCAGCACCTCGGCGCGCCGATAGGCAGGCGTCGAGCGCTGGATTGCCCTTCCGGCCCTCAGGCGGTCGACAATGCCGGTAAGCTCATCGCCGGGGGTATAGTGATACTCACCCAGCAAATCACCGTTGT
>JAHEGP010000302.1:3091-3527 GCA_024645065.1 Cellvibrionales bacterium
CGCATCAACTTGAAAAATATCCGGTTGTCGATCCTGTGCGACAGGAAAACACCCGGCCGGGATCCAGGCACAGCGCCAATTCTGAACAGGGCGATGGCTTGCCACTGATCGCTAAACGCGAACCCCAGATAGACAAAGGCCGGAATCCTGGTCAGGTGAGTGAACAGCTGCATGCAAGCGCCAGCGCTGCTGTCTAGTGTATCGCACCCCCGTCTTTCAATCGGCGCACCATGGCCCGCCGGTACCAGCGCGGGGCCAGGCGAGACAGGTAATAGGAAAGCACCCCCAGCCTGGTCAGAACCAGCAGCTCCTTGCCGCTGTTGACGGCAGCCACAATGGCAGCGGCGACATCTTTCGGCTCCGCAAGCGTGCCAGTCATGGATCGGGGGGTGCCGGCTGTGGTGCCATCTGCACCCATCGCCCGTTGCTCGAATGC
>JAHEGP010000081.1 GCA_024645065.1 Cellvibrionales bacterium
AGCTGATTGAGAATCGGAAGTACGCAGTGGCGCACCTCTACAATCCCACTCATTCTCAATATCAACGGTTTCTCTACGATTTTGAAGGCAAACGGACCTTTACGCTGGATATCGAAGATGGCAGTTGGGCGCAGGGTGTCATCTGGTTGGAGTGAAGGAGGTGCTCGCAGTCTGAAGAGCTACGCGTCACACGTTGAAAACCATGGAGGATCGCCTGGATGAAAAATTCTGGCGTTGTTTTAGGGCTTTTCGTTCTAATGGCCTGGGGGTGCGGTGGTGGCGGCGGCGGTGACGACGAGCCAGTGGCAGGGGCCGTCAATATCACTGCTGTATTGCGGTGCTCCATTAGTATGAGCGCAGGATCGATTGGGGTGGCCGAAATTCCTGCCAATTGCGGAGTGGCAGAAATTGCTGGCGACAGCTTCGAGACGGATCAAAGCGTTATGCATTTAGCTGGGTCGTCGTTTGCACCAGCCAACGATGGCTGTCCGCCAGCTACGCTTGGCGGCCCAGTTTGCATCCCAATCTTTGCCGGCAGTAACGTTCAATGGGAGAACCTGAGAAACGGTATTAGCGGATCGGGTTCAAGCGGATATCAGGTAGTAGAATTTATGGATACAGGCTGGTTCACAATTTTTTCGTGGCCTGATCTCGCGGGTTGGAGCACTCGCAATGCAGCATACCCCGCAGGTATTCCCCTTGAAATGGGGGCTAACTTGATTCGAGTATCTGTAGACGACTCCAACACCCGTGGAAGCAACGAGATTACCGTTACACGGGTAGCCGATACCACACCACCGGCTGTATATAAAGTTGACCCTGAACCGGACGGGATATATCAGTTTCGTGTCGTCGTTTATTTTGCTGAACAACTAGACCCTGCTAGTGTTACCAACGCACTGCAAGTGGTAGACAGTGATCAGCAACCGGTTTCTGGACTGCCTGTATACGACCCTCTCAAGCTCACCCTGGTATGGAGGCCCGCACAAACTTTGGACCCTGGTGCCGCCTACAGTGCGCGTCTAACAGGCATCGCGGATCTGGCCGGAAACACGATGATCGACCCTTACGAGTGGTCGTTTACCGTTTTCTGAAAAGCGGGGCTCTGTATTTACGTTCGCTGCCATTGGCGAACCAGGAGCCGGGCCCCGTCTATTGATTACTGAGCTGCGGGTATTCAGAAAAGAAATCCAACCTGAAATTTGCACACCACATTTTCTTCATCGAGCTGGTGGCAAGTCTTTTATGCCAGATTAGGCAGTGACGAGGCGGGTTTTATCATCGGCACCACGCTACCGGTTGATGCCGGCGCATCAGCGAGAATGCCAAATGCCAAATGCTAAAGTAGAGTGACGCAATCTTCACGGCGACCGGCCGCCCCAACGGGGTAATGCGAGGCTGAGATTGCCGCGCTACTCATACCGCGGCAGCGGGATTGCCTCCATTGCAGCTTCGTCACGCCGGGATACGCGCTCCCCCGCCCGGGCGTGACTGCACCGGGGTGAGTCGATTCACAGGTGCAGCCAGCTTCTTGCGGCGGGACAATACATCCGGGGCTTCAGGCGGCTTCTTCCCGGCTGGACGCTCGCTCCTTCAGGGCCATCTCTGCATCCCGATAACCGGCTTCGATTCTCATGTCGATAGCTTTTTTCGAAAAATCCAGCGGTGAAAGGGGAGACATCGGATATCTGGGCGTGATTCTCCACTTTCTGTCTATTTTCTTGTGTGCCCTGATGCTTTGCCAGCCGGGAAAGCTGCGGATAGCGCGCCCCGCTTCCTCCGTGATCCCGTCTCCTGAATCGATCATCTCATCGATAGCCTGGACGAGATCGATGTATTGATCCATTTTTTTCATTTGCTGAATGTCACCGGCCAATTTACTGGCGCCCAGCAATTCCACGACGCGATCGGTGACCTGCTCGAGATTTTCGGGTATTTGCTCGTTGACCTTGGGCCAGAGCTCTATCACGATCACTTCCCGCTCTACCGTGCCCTCGGCGGGATCCGGTGTCTGCTCCAGCAGATTGATGGCCTTGGAAATCGGTGTGTTATTGTAAAACCCACCGTCCCAGTAGTATTGCTTTTCGCCGTCGCCATCGGGGATTACAGTGGCGGGAGCAATCGGGGCAATGCTCGCACTTGCCATAAGGTGATCCACCGTCAACCGCTCTCCTTTGTTTTCAAAGTGCTTCAGTTCCCCTGTCTGCACGTTGGTCGCATGCACGGCGACATGGGGCGCATCGGCGCTGTTGAGCAGCTCAAAGTCGATAACCTTTTCGAGAGTCTTCCGCAGTTGTGAGAGCTTGTAGATACTGGTGGCCGATGTGATCGGAAACAGCAAAGCGGCCGGGTTAAGCGAAAAAACGTTTGGAACTCCTCCCAGTTGCACGATTTGCTGTACTTTCGAGGAAGGTATCAATTTGAGGGCCAGTCCTTTCAGACCGCCGACGGTAAAATATTCGCGCCACAACTTGTCGAGCGCAGCAATCGGGTCAGCGGTCCCGCCCAGTACCCCGGCATTGAAAGACCCGATCGAAACCCCGGTGACGATCTGTGGCCTGACGCCGATTTCATAAAGGTATTTGATTGCGCCGTACTCGTAGGCACCGAGCGCGGCGCCTCCCTGCAATACAAGGGCAGTCTGCGTATTGGCCATAACTCTTTTTCTCTCTTTGATGTAAACAGTAGTGAGTATTATAGAAGCAAAAAACGCACAATCGCAGAAATCGACGCGCACACCAACGAGAGCTTGCCATGTATAAAGCTGCCCCGGGAATTGACCACATTATTATTGCAGTGAACGATATCGAATCGGCGGCACATGACTACCAGCTGATGCTGGGCTTTGCTCCAAGCTGGCACGGCCGTCAGCCCGGGTCTGGCACTCGCAATGTGCTTTTTCGACTGGAAAATACCTGCCTGGAGTTATTGGCCGCCGATCAGTCAGGGTCAGCAAGCGACGTTGTATCGGCGTTTATTCAATCCCATGGAGAGGGTCTGGCAGGGCTGGTGTACGCGGTAGCTGACATCGATGGATTTTCCGCCCGGTTAAAGTCCAGGGGTGTGGCCACTGAAATGCCACAAAACGTTTGTGAAAGGGATGATCGCAGTGGAGCTATGCGGCATTGGCTCAGTCTGCACTGGCCGTTGGACGCCAGCCGCGGTATCCATTGCTTTGCAATACAGGATGATAGCCCGGCGGGCATACTGCCTGTGAGGTTCAAGAGCTTGGCGGCGGAGATCCGGGCAGTGGATCATATTGTCATCAACACGTCCAATGGCGATGCAGCTGCTGCTTTCTATGGAGACACACTTGGCTTGAGGTTGGCGCTGCGACAGCATGTTCCCCGGTGGGGGGGAGATATGCTGTTTTTCCGCACCAGCCAGATGAGTATCGAGGTTATTGCCTCACCGAAAAATAACCCCCTGGTCGACAGCTTGTGGGGTATCGCATTGAGAACCGATAATATCGAAGCTGCGCAGCGGCGTCTGGGCGGGGCAGGCGTGACGGTTTCGGCAATACGCGAAGGGCGCAAGCCCGGGACACGCGTCTGCACTGTGAAATCCCATTGCTGCGCAATTCCTACCTTGCTGATTGGGCAGGCGCAGGGATAGCGCAGAGCCGTTGTGCCATTTTGCCACGGGCCGTCGTTGCTGGAGAAGCGGCCTGGCAGTGCACGCCTGAGGGCGTGGATTGGCTGCCACCTCGCTCTGCCGTATCGATGGCGATCAGTAGGTGTAGACTTCAGCGATTTTGCGCTTTATCCTTTCCGTCCTTAAAAAAGACAGCCCTGTTCTTGAGCATATGGTTGTAGCTGCCGATTTGTCTAACGCTGTGATACTCAAGGCCATCGATTGCTCCAATGATGGCATCGTGATCACCGCCGGAAATCAGTCCAATCGTCCGATCGTTTATGTAAACGAGGCATTCTGCCGTCTTACCGGTTACACGCGTGAAGACATTCTGGGCCAGGACTGCCGCTTTCTGCAAGGCTCCCATACCGATCAGGACACTTTGCAGGAATTGCGTGACACACTGACCACAGGACGTAGTCCCCGCGTTCGCCTGCTTAATTATCGCAAGGACGGCAGCACGTTCTGGAACGAGTTATCTGTCTCGCCAGTCATAGACAAAGAGGGAAACATCACCCATCACATCGGTGTTCAAAAGGACATCACCCAACAGGTAGAGTACGAAGCGGCGCTGAAAGCACTGCTCGAACAGCGGGACGAGGAGTCGCGCACCGACCCACTGACAGGCTTGCTGAATCGGCGCGGCCTGGAAACTGTGGCACCACCTTTGTGGGGCAATGCAGTGCGCACAGGCACATGGTTGAGCCTGTTCTTTGTCGATTTCGATTACTTCAAGCAGATCAATGATCGCCATGGTCACCCCGCCGGCGACGCTTGCCTGCAAGAAGCTGCGAAGCGACTGAGCGCCCGGATGAGCCGCGAATCCGACGTCGTGGCGCGTTACGGCGGCGAAGAGTTTTTGATTATTGCTCCCGGGCTGAACCCGACCGATTGCAGGACCATGGCGAATCATTTGCTCAAGGATTTAAGGTTTCCGCTGCCTGTTCAACCAGACACGCACATAACCGCCAGCATCGGCGCGTTCTGCCTGGTCCCCTCTCCCAAGGATCGGCTGCTGGCTGCAATCAACAAGGCGGATCTGGCCATGTACGCATCCAAGCGGGCAGGCAGAAACCAGGCTACTGTGTATTGCACATCGCCAACGGATTGCTAAGCCTGCTGGCGCGGAGTCCACCCACTGCCGGGGAGACTTGCTCGAAAGCCGAAACCGGATGGATACCTGATCTGATTAATGCCGGCATCGGGCAGGATGGCCTCGGCCAGCAATTAGTGATAATTTCCTACTTACTCGACTATTCCCGGAGAATAGCAATGCGCCTGATTAGCACCATCTTCATCCTGCTGGCCTGCCTGTCCCTTCAGGTCGTTGCCGACGATCGCACCACAGACAAGCTCAAACAAGCCCTTGCCAGCGATATTCGCAGCAGTGAAGAAAAACAGCGCGACGCCAATCGCAAACCCATCGAGACCCTGGATTTTATTGGCCTGCGCGACGATATGAAGGTGCTGGAATTATTTCCCGGTACCGGCTGGTATACCAAACTGCTGGGGCCGGTGCTGCGCGACCGGGGTATGCTGTATGTCGCCTTGATGACCAGCCGCCTTGAACCGGTTATCGAGGCGAGCCCGATCCTGGATAAAGTGAGGCTACTGGAGGTTAACCCCGAAATGCCAATGACCGCCGTGCGCGGAATATTTGAGCTGGGCAACCTGAGTTTTTTTATTGAAGACCTGGATATGGTCGTGACCTTTCGCAACGCCCACAATCTCACCGCCGAAGGCAGGGGCAACCTCAACGAAGCGGTGTTCGACGCCCTGAAACCCGGCGGAGTCTATGCCGTGATCGACCATACGCGCCGCCACATGGAGCCCCTGAACAAAGACAATTATCGCCGCAGCGACCCGGTGGCGATTATCAAGGAATGCCTGGATGCCGGTTTCGAATTCGAGGCTTACAGTGATTTGCACCGCCGCGAGGTCGACGACCTGACCCTGGAAGTTGGCGACAAGGCAGTTACCGGCCAGACAGATCGCTTTAGCTTTGTGTTCCGCAAACCGCTATAGCGCAATCAGCCGGTATGTGGGTCGTGGGGGAGTTTAAAAAACGGCCGCAAACGGATTCCCACAAAGCTGCCGGCAAAGGCCGCTACCAACCACAACCAGCCATGCAGGCTGCCGGAGACGATACCGCCGAAAAACGCCCCGATATTGCAGCCGTAGGCGATGGTGGCGCCATATCCCAGCATCAATCCACCGGCAATCGCCGCCAGCCAGTGCTGCCAGGGCAGCCGCCATTGCAGGGACAGCTTATTGGCCAGTGCTGCCGCCACTATCGCCCCCAGAATGACTCCCACATTCATGACCGTTGTGACATCGCTGACCAAGGGCTCCACCAGGGCCGATTCGCGACCGGGCTGCATCCAGTAGGCCCAAAAATCCACTTCCAGTTCCAGGAAACGATCCAGGCCCAACCAGCTATAGGCTTTTGCCCCCCACAAGGGGTAGGCCAGCGCCACGGCCCAGGGCCGACCGATCAGATACAGGGTAAGAAAATTCAGCAGCGCCAGGGCAATCGCGCCCCAGTAATAGGGCCACGGACCGCATAGCAAGCGCCGCGATGCCGGCATGCCCGGGGATTGCTTAGCCGCTTGCGCGGGGCGGAGTTTTTTCTCGAGTTTCTTGGTCAGCAGGGCGATGGCGAGGAACAAAAAAAGATTGAGCAGCAGCGCCAACACCACGCCCAATGTATCGATTAGGGAGACCGGCGCCAGTTGCGGCAAGGTGGTCCACCATTCGTAATCGGCGGTTGCCCAGAAGCTACCCACCATAAAGCCCAGCATCGCGGGTATAGCGCGCAACTGTCCGCCCCCCAGGTGGTAGAGATTACCGGAGGCGCAACCATTGCTCAGCTGCATACCGATACCAAAAATAAAGGCGCCCACCACCACCGACCAGCCCAGGGGTCGCACAAAGCCGGAAACCGCGTGGCCAAACAATTCTCCCTGTGCCAGCGCCGGAAAAAACAGGCATACCCCCAATGCCAGCATCAGCATTTGCGCCCGCAAACCCTCTCCGCGACCATCGACAACAAAATTGCGCCAGGCAGTGGTGAAACCAAAGGCCGCATGGTAGAGGGCAACCCCCAGTAGCAAGCCGACCATATAGAGATTGAGCTGGGCCAGGCCGCCATACTGCCAGATGTAACCGGCGGCAGCACAGGCTAACAGCGATGCAAGCAGCATCGGCAGCCCGCCCAGGCTGTGATTAGCAGGGGGATTGTCTGCCGCGACAGCGACGGTTGGTAAGCGGTTCATGGCAATGTACAGGCAAAAACGACGATTATAAGCACGGGACCGACAGGTTTGAAGACATATCGATAGCGGAGTGCTATCGAGCGGGGAAAAAACTGCAAAAAGCGGTCAGGGCCGCACCAGCACGTAGCCCTGGCGGGTCTTCTCAGCGATATAGGCAACCCCCGTCTGGACGTAGGTCAAACCGTCTACCAGCTCCGGAGCCCGGCCCTTAACCCGCTCCAGGGTGTCCAGGGTGTTTTTGCAGACGACGAAGTGCACGTCACTGACCAGTAAACTCGCTATGCGGGGGGCAAGCGGGTTGCCGCGCTCATACAACTGGATACCGGGGCCAAAACCGATGATTTCGATATCCACCATATCGGGCCCACCGTAATGTTTGATCAGGTTGTTGGCCACGTCGAGTACCGCCGCCTGCCTGGCCGGGTCGGCGTCACTCAATTGCAGGATGATATGCTCAACCGCGAAGGGTTTGGCCTCGTTAACCGGCATCTCGGCCCAGCACTGTGCCGACAACACCAGCGCCAGCAATATGGCCAGCGGGCGCAGCTGCCGCTTAACCTGGATAATTTGCAATACCTGGGTTGTTGCCAACATTTTTCAGCACCGGCGTATTCAGACGGTCCACCTTAGCGACTTTTTCAGCGCGAAGATAGTCTGCCACTACGTCCCATACCGGGCGCCCGGGTGACTGGCTGCCGACGGTTGCCCAGCCAGCCACCTTGTAAGAGCGGCTGGCTTCGATGAGCTGGCCGTTATCCAGGCGCATCTCCGAGATACGCTGTCCCATGCTCGCCAGGGGATCGCATACATAGTTCATACCGGCAACCCTGACCATATCACCACCCTGTTGGTAGAAGGGATCCAGGTTGAAGAGATTGTCACAGACGTCCTCGAGAATCAGCTTCAGCTCTTCGCCGCGCATCTCCCGCACGTAGGTCTCCGGATAGGTTATACCCGTTTGGTCTAACAGATGCTCCATGGTGATAGACTGCCCGGGCAACACCGAAGTGCCCCAGCGAAAACCAGGAGACAGGGAAATCTGAGCGCCGAGAACGGCATTCAAGCCCTCGCATATCAGCTGGTCAAAGGTGCCGTTGAAATTGCCGCGACGATACAAGAGGGAGTCGGCGACCGCCAGCTTTTCACTTAGTGTTTCGCTGTAGGGTGCGCGTACCTTGTCGATATAGGCCTGCATTTCTGCATCTGCCGGCAGCAGGTTGGCGAACACAGGCAGCAGCCGGTAGCGAACATCCCTGACCCTGCCTTTCGCAATATCCAGATCCAGAACAGCCAGGAATTTGCCATTCGATCCGGCATTGGTTACCAGGGTTTGACCGCCGGCGTTCTTTACCGGAACAGGTTTTGGCATGCCGTCATGGGTGTGTCCACCCAGAATCACGTCGATACCGCTGACAACGGAGGCCAGCTTGATATCAACATCCATACCGTTGTGAGACAACAGGATCACCGCATCCGGTTTTTCGGTTGCCCGTACCTGGTCGACCAGGCTTTGCATGGCCTCGTCGCGGATACCAAATGTCCAGTTGGGAATAAATCGACCGGGGTTGGCTATCGGCGTGTAGGGAAAGGCCTGCCCGATAATGGCAAGCCGGTGTTCGCCCAATTTTTTGATGGTATAGGGCTTGAAGGCGTATCCCTCATCTTCATCGTAGGCCTCGACACCCTCAAACAGCGCATCTTCTGTGACCCGAACATTCTGTGCGATAAATTCGCCGTTAAAGGCCTCGATGTTGGCGCGAACCTCCGCGTCGAGATAGGTAAACTCCCAGTGGCCGGTCATCACGTCAACACCCAGCAGATTACAGGCGTCGACCATATCGCGTCCGCGCGTCCACAGGGCCGTGCCGGACCCCTGCCAGGTATCACCGCCATCGAGCAACAGGGTCTTATCTTCGCCGTAGGCGCTACGCAGCCTCTTGACCAGCGTTTGCAGATGGGCGAAGCCACCCACTTTACCGAACCGATGAGCGGCCTCGGTAAAATTCAGATAGGAGAAGGCGTGCCCTTGTAGGGTGTCGGGGGCATATCCCGCCCACTTTAACAGGGACTCGCCAACCAGATGCGGAGGCCGGCCCAGCGCATCGGCAAAGCCCAGATTGACACTGGGCTCACGAAAATAAACAGGCATTAACTGGGCGTGGCAATCGGTGAAGTGCAGCAAGCGAGCGTTACCAAAAGTATCCAGTTCATAGAGACTCGATGATTCACCCGATCGCGCCAGGGCATTGGCCACAGGCATACCGGCAGCGGAAGCCATTGTCAGCAAGCGAAGAAATTCCCGTCTATCCACGAATTGTCACCTCAAAAAAATGGCGCTAATAACCGGCTGGTCGTCAGCGCCATTTGGCCTATCGTCGAAATAGCCTGACTTTACCTGATTTCGGAGTCACGCCAGTGTTTGGCCTCGTACCGGGACTGGGCGTAGGCCAATTCACCTTGCTTTTTCGCTTCGCCAGCAAGCGTGATCGCCTTGTCGTAGTCTCCGGCCGCGGCGGCGTCCTGGGCCTTTTGCAGCAATGGTGCCGTGGTGTTCCATTCATACTCGACATCGGCCGCTTTTTTACGGGCCGCTTCTGCCGCATTGTATGCCGCCTCGAAACCTGCGTTATCGCCTGCTGTTGCCACCGCTGATAGCACCAGCAAAACGGCTGTACATATCGATCTGTTTAGCATGATTTATTCTCCTTGTGCCGATTTACTTGCGAGCACCGGGGCCGTTGACTTCCAGGCCATTACTCATATAAGTGAGGAAGTATTCGAGGTTGCGGTAAGCTTCACCCTGTGCCGGCTGCGGGTTAGCCCTCACTTGCTTGTTACAGCCGTCAAAGCGGCGATGCAGCGTCCCCATCTCGCCCCATTTAGACCGGTACACGGGAAAGTGTGTCGGATGACCCAGCGCCGCACTCAACTTGTCGGCGCGAATCTGCATCGACGCATTGCTTACATGACAGTCGGCACAGGAAAAATTAAGCTGCCCGCGTTTGGAATAGAAATATTGCTTACCCTCTTCATAAGCGGCCAATGCGGGCTTGTCAGGTATGGTGATGTTAAAGATGTTACCCCGCGAAGTGGAAGCCATATAGGCAGATAGGGAAGCGATGGCTCCTTTTTTGTAGCCCAGCGGTTTCTCGCCATGTTTTTCCCGACATTCATTGATCGCCAACTCCAGCGTTACCACCTGTTTGCGCGCGCTATCAAAATAGGGATAGTTCTGGCGAATACCCAGGCCGCCTTTGTCGAAGCAGTCGGCATAGCCCTTGCCATTGGCAAAGCGGGTATTGAACAATTGCTCACCTTCCTCGATGGCAATTTCGTAGGGCGGAAACTCTTCAATATCCAGCCACTGTTCATAGGCATCTTTGTCCAGTGCATAGATGCCGTTCACATAACTCTCTGTGGCGACATTGGGAAAGCGCTTGTTAAAATAATTTACAAACGCCTTGCGATCGCTCTCGGGGTCAGCAACGGTACTTGAGGCGAAAAGCAAGACGCTCATCGCTGTTATTAGTATTCTAACCATTGTTCAGCTCCTGTTTCCTGGGACGAGTCAAAAGTGTACTGCGCTAGCGATCCTCGCTATTTCATTACCGCTTCAACAGTGTCGGTTTCACCTTTATTGTCGACCCAGCTGATCTTGACTTTATCACCGCTACTGGCGCCCCTGAACTTAAACGAAAAATACGGGTTTTTCGAAACTGCTGGTCCCCAGTTCGCTTTCATCACCACCTTGCCGTTGTGTTCACAGGTGACTTCGGTGATGTGATGCGCGGGCACTACCTCGCCGGTTTTATCGTCTTTGCGGGTTCCCGTTTCCATCTCGTGTTTGATTAGCGCTTTTACTTCAGCGACGTCATCTTTAACTTTTGCTCGTACTTTAATACCGCTGGCCATTTCTGATTCTCCTGTCGCCCGTTAACCGCCACAACCACCGATAGTGACTTTTACTTCTTTTTCAGTGCTGTAAAGCTTTCCGTCCGCCTTTACCACCGCAAGCACCGTTGATGTTTTACCCATCTTGATACGCGTTGAAACATCGGCAATAGCACCGGCGCCCAGCTCGAAGGTCGCTGTCAGAGGGCTTGGATTATCGTCGACGATAATGGCGATCGATTCGACATTGGCCATGTCCGAAGAAACGGTCACGGGCACCACGGCTCCGTTTTCAGCAATATCCGGCGCCTTCAACTTCACATCTTCACTTTGACTGAGCTCTGAAGTGCCATAGATTTCCTGCAACGCCTCATTGCGGCTTTTCACTTTGAAGGCTTGCGCCGGCCAGGCCAGAACAAGGCGGGGAAATGCCATCGCACTGGCAATGATCAACCCGGCTTTTAACAGGTTTCGACGCAGTATTTGCATCTGGCTCGCTCCTCAATAAATGGGTTTACAGCGTATAGATATAATCGACTACCAGGTCGATTTCCTCTTCGGTAAGAATTCTGTGACGACCAAAGGGCGGCATCATACTCCTGGGATTACGTACTGTGGCGTCCCAGATTTGCGCCCGCAGAGCAGCCTTATCCGGAAATCGCTGCTGCATCTCGACCAGTGGTGGGCCTATTGTACCGGCCAGCTGGCCATCGTCGGCCGCGTGGCAGGCCAGGCAATTGCCTTTGCTGCGCTCAAAGGCCAGCGCTTTGCCCGCTGCCAGTGAATCGGCATCAGAATACGCGGTAGCCGGCACCAGCATCGCTGCCA
>JAHEGP010000303.1 GCA_024645065.1 Cellvibrionales bacterium
CTTGGGCCGCACCCGGCAGAGCCCTTGCCAGGAGTGATAACGATGTCCTGGCGCTTTGGGGTTTTTCGAGAAACCGTGCAGCGCCGCTGGGCTCACCCACAGGGCGCACAGTAATCCGCATTTTTTCGTAAAGATATCAATCTCTTACCGGCTATAGCAGCGTTCGACTGCGGAATCCAGGTTTAAACAGTACCGTCATGCCCTGGGGATCTGCCGGGCGCACCAGGTCGCGCTTCAGCTGTGCCGTCTGGGGCAATGTGATTTATGGCCTCGGCTCAGACTTAACTGATCAAATCTGATCTGATCTGATCTGATCTGAACAACCCGCAGGACCCCGGCGGGCTTCCTGAATCACCGCAACCGCCGGGCGCAGCCTCCCGCCATCGACCGAAGCCGTTGAAGGCCGGGCGCCAGTTCAGGATGACGGGAACTTCTTGGTCGCGCCCTCAGCAATTGGCGCACCGGAGTCACGTTCCCCTACCGCCTGCTTGAACCCCACATCCTGGGCCCGCTGGCGAAACCACAGGCCCTCGGGTGAGTGGCGCGCGATCCCGTCGAAAAGGTTGGCAAACATCTGGGTGTGGCTGAGACCCATATTCTCGTAGGCCTGGTTGACCGCCAGCTTGGACATCATCAACTGATTCCTTGGCACGCCCTTGATACGCTCGCAGAGTTGTTCAACAGCGCTGTCGAGCTCGGCGGCAGGTACGGATTTCAGAATCAGCCCCATGGCCTCGGCCTCTGCGCCGGTAACCAGGTCACCCGTAAACAGCATCCGCTTGGCCTGCTCAGGACCAAGGCGGTAAACCCACATCATGGTGGTGGGGATACCCCAAACCCGCGCCGGCGGGTAGCCGATACGAGCGTCGTCCGCCATCACGATCAAGTCGCAGCACAGCGCGATATCGCTGCCCCCGGCCACTGCAGCGCCGTGAATCTTGCATATCACCGGTTTGCGCGCACGCCAGAGCGCCATGAAATCCCGGGTATTGCGAGACATCATGGCGTAATCTTCGGTCGGGTCCCAGGGCATGTCCTGGCTGCCGACAAGCTCACCCCGGGCTTCGGCGAACAGGCCCAGGTCATAGCCGCCACAGAAACCCTTGCCGGCACCCTGCAACACAATCACATGAACTCCGGGGTCGGATTCCGCCAACTCCACCGCCCTGCGCAGTTCAGCGGGCATGCGATGGTCGATGGCATTGAGGTGACGGGGCCGATTCAGGGTGAGGGTGGCTACTCGATCGACACAATCATACAAAATGGTTTCAAAGTTCATCGCGGTTTTCCCCTGTGCTATCGCGCTGCCCGTCGAAGCAGCGACCCTGGCGCCATGTTTACCAAACGTCGACCATGTTGCGTCGCTGCCCCCTCGGCAGTTGCCTTGCCATCGCGGAATCGAGAGCCCTGATAATCACGGCGCGGGTTTCAATCGGGTCTATCACCGCGTCGAACTCCAGAAAGGCGGCGGCCTCGGTAGCTTTGCCCTTGTCGTACATCATCTGTAACAACTGATCGAACAGCTGCTGCTTTTCCGCCGGATCCCGCACCGCGGCCAGTTCCTTTTTAAACCCGAGCTGAACCGCTCCCTCAAGTCCCATCCCGCCGCATTCCCCGGTCGGCCAGGCGGCAATATAAACGGGTTTGGTGAAGCCGCCGCCGGCCATCGCCATCGCTCCCAGCCCGTAGGCTTTACGCAGGATGATATTGACCAGCGGTACCGTAATACTCGCACCTGCGACCATCAGGCGCGACATCTTGCGCACAGCGCCGCCACGCTCGCTATCGATACCCACCATAAAGCCGGGGGTATCGGTCAGGGACACTACGGGGAGCTCGAAAGCATCGCATAATTGCAGGAAGCGTGCCGCCTTGGCCGCTGCCTGGGAATCGATTGCGCCACCCAATTGCTGACAGTCATTGGCGAACAAGCCGATGGGCTTGCCCCCAAGACGCGCCAGGCCGGTAATGATACTGCGCCCGTAAACCCGGCGCAGCTCGACAAAGGATTCCTCGTCGACCAGCGTATCGATAATGGTCCTGACCTTATAGCCAAAACGCCTATCCTCGGGTAGAGCCTGCCGCAATCCCTGCTGCGAGGGCGCACGCCAGTGCTGCACAGGCCCCTGGAAATAACCGAGCAGCTTGCGCGCCAGCCGGGTCGCATCAGCTTCATCCTCGGCCAGCAAATCCAGCACACCATTTGTATGCTGTACTTCAGCGGGCCCGATCTCCGATGGATGAAAGCTGCCAAGACCGCCGCCTTCAATCATTGCCGGCCCCGCCATACCGATCCATGACTGGCGGGTGGCGATGGTAATATCGGCGCAGCCAAACAACACTGCATTGCCCGCAAAGCAGTAGCCGTTATTGACCGCAATGCGCGGCACTAATCCGCTCAATCCGGCCCAGCTGGCGAACGACTCGACGTTCAGGCCGGCAATACTGGTAGCGACGTCGGTGTCACCCGGACGACCGCCGCCACCTTCGGTATACATGACCATCGGCAGCCGCGACTTGCGTGCAAGCTCACACATGCGATCCAGTTTGCGATGGTGAAAATAACCCTGGGTACCCGCCAGTACACTGTAATCGCAGATCATGACCGCCGCCTCGGCCCTGCCATCGGCCACCTTGTCGGCATTGATCGTGCAGGTTCCGGTGATCACGCCATCGGCGGCGGTGCTGGTCTGAAGGTCCTCGTAGTCACGCCGGTTGCGTTGCGCCGCCACCGCAAGTTGCCCGTACTCGATAAAAGATTCAGGATCGACCAGGTCGCGAAGGTTTTCCCGTGCGGTGCGATAGCCCCTGGCGTGACGCTTTGCCGCTGCACCGGCTCGAACCCGATCCTCGGTGTTGGCGATACGCTGCTGCAGCGCTAGCAACTCCTCTCGCAATTTGTCACTCATACTGTTCACTCCGGCAACTCATTTAAAGTTCGTCGATCGGCTCGAGCCTTTCCCGGGTGCCGGCTGAACCACCCTACCGATGATGACCCACAGCGGCACTCCAGCTTGCCAGAATACGGCACAGCGTCGGTCGCCGCATTGTAGCCCAAACATCTCGACAACCAACGGGCCATGACCATGCCAGCCGCCCCGGCAAGGTAACGGGCACAGGACATATCGCCAACAATGGCCGTTACCCGGCTGCGACGACCTGCCAAAGCCAATTTGCCACTTTCACTGGCAAGCCGGGTTCGCCGGCAATCCATCCGCCGGGCGGTCGCGTATTAT
Organism: Cellvibrionales bacterium; assembly: GCA_024645065.1. Lineage (GTDB taxonomy): Bacteria > Pseudomonadota > Gammaproteobacteria > Pseudomonadales > JAHEGP01 > JAHEGP01. Next base: position 3,237 of record JAHEGP010000303.1, read on the forward strand.
GGTAGGGCCCCCGAGCTGCTGCCTTACTCCGGATCATCGTTACTCTCGGGATCACTGCAATCATCAATTTGCCCAAAGCGTGCAGGGCATTGTGCTGCACCGGCCCTTACCCAAAACAGCCATAGCAAGCCGCCTCTATGAGAATCTGCATTGACGAGTTACATCGCTGGCAACCCCTGGGCACCGTTATTATTCGCTCCCTGGACTTGTCCCTCTACCACGCGATCGCGGTTATCGACGGACGTGAG
>JAHEGP010000304.1 GCA_024645065.1 Cellvibrionales bacterium
AAACCCCTCCTCCCCGATGGCGCACAGCAGCGCCTGCTTGTCTTCAAAGTGATGGTAGGGCGCGGTGCGCGACACGCCCACTCTATCGGCGAGCTTGCGCATCGACAGCGCCGCCAGGCCTTCGCTGCGAAGGATGGCGGCCGCTTCGTCCAGCAACACCTGGCGCAGATCGCCGTGGTGGTAGCTGGTTTTGAGCGGGTTCTTGCTCACCCGTGAACTCCTGTGTAGTGCCGACCGGTTGATCCATCCGCACCCTAGCAAGGTATCTTGACACTGTCAAAATAAAAGGTTAACTTGACGCTGTCCAGATACGAAAAGGCAAGCACTGCCCCGACTATCCCAACATGAATCGGAGAATGCCATGAGTACACCTTATCCCCACCTGCTTGAGCCCCTCGACCTGGGATTTACCCAATTGAAAAACCGCGTGCTGATGGGTTCCATGCATACCGGCTTGGAAGAGGTTGAAAACGGTCACCAGCGCATGGCGGCTTTTTTTGCCGAGCGCGCGCGCGGTGGCGTGGGTTTGATCGTAACCGGGGGTTTTGGTCCCAACAAGCGCGCCGCTACCCATGAAAACACCCGCATGCTCTGGAGCGAAGAGGACTGCGCCGACCATCGCATCATTACCGACGCGGTGCACGAGGCTGGCGGCAAGATATGCATGCAGATCCTGCACACCGGGCGCTACGCGTTTAACGAAAACCCGATTGCCCCGTCCGCGGTGCAGGCCCCCATCAACCCCTTCAAGCCCAAGGCCGCCACCGAGGAAGAGATCGAGCAGCAGATTGAGGACTTCGTTCGCACCAGCGTGCTGGCCCAAAAGAGCGGTTACGACGGCGTCGAAATCATGGGTTCGGAGGGCTACTTCCTCAATCAGTTTCTGGCCCGGCGCACCAACCATCGGGATGATCAGTGGGGGGGTAGTTATGAAAACCGGATGCGCCTGCCCGTTGCAGTGATCAGGCGCGTGCGCGAGGCGGTCGGCGAGAATTTTATTATCATTTACCGCTTGTCGATGCTCGACCTGGTAGAGGGGGGCAGCAGTTTTGAAGAGGTGGTGCAACTGGGGCAGGCCATCGAAAAGGCTGGTGCCAGCATCATCAATACCGGTATCGGTTGGCACGAAGCCCGCATCCCTACCATTGCCACCAAGGTTCCCCGGGCCGCATTTACCTGGGTGACTAAAAAGTACAGGGATCATTTTTCCATTCCGGTGATCACATCCAATCGAATCAATACCCCGGAGAAAGCCGAGGAAGTGCTGGCAAGGGGTGATGCCGACATGGTGTCGATGGCCCGGCCATTCCTGGCGGACCCTGACTTCGTCAACAAGGCGGCGGCGGGGAAGAGCGACGAGATCAACACCTGCATCGGCTGCAACCAGGCCTGTCTCGACCATGTTTTCGTCGGCAAAATGACCAGTTGCCTGGTGAACCCCCGCGCTTGTCATGAGACCGAGCTGAATCTGGTGCCAACCCTGAATGCGAGGAAGCTGGCGGTTATCGGCGCCGGTCCAGCCGGGCTGGCTTTTGCCGTTTCTGCTGCCCAGTGCGGTCATCAGGTGACCCTGTTCGATGCCGCCGATGCGATTGGCGGGCAGTTCAATATCGCCAGGCAAATCCCGGGCAAGGAAGAATTCAACGAGACCCTGCGCTACTTCCGGCGCCAACTGGAGTTGCACAAGGTCGAGGTGAAGCTGGGCGCGGCGGTTACCGCGGAGCAGTTGAATGCCAGCGATTTTGATGAGGTGATCCTCGCCACCGGCATTGTGCCCCGCAACCCCGAGATCCAGGGCATTGACCACCCGAAAGTGCTGAGCTATCTCGAGGTGCTCAAGGACAAGCGCCCCGTGGGCAAGAAGGTGGCGGTGATCGGCGCCGGCGGTATCGGCTTCGATGTAGCGGAGTACCTGACCCATGCAGGACCCTCGACCAGCCAGGATATTGAGGCCTTTATGCGCGAATGGGGTATCGACATGCAGCTGGAGGCCCGGGGCGGCATCGAGGGAGTGGAAGCCAAACCCTATCCCGCGGAGAGAGAAGTTTTCCTGCTGCAGCGCAAACAATCAAAAGTGGGCGGCGGGCTTGGCAAAACCACGGGGTGGATACACCGCACGGGACTGCAGAACAAGGGCGTAACCATGATACCCGGTTGCGAATACCTCAGGATTGACGATGCTGGACTGCACCTGCGGATAGGCGATCAGGACACGGCACTGGCCGTGGACAACGTGGTGATATGTGCCGGCCAGGATCCCAACCGCGATCTCATCGATGGCCTGGAAAAGCCCTATCACCTGATTGGCGGCGCAGACCTCGCGGTAGAACTCGATGCCAAGCGGGCTATCGACCAGGGCATGCGGCTGGCAGCCTCGATGTAGTGGCAACGCGCCTGCGTCGCGGCGCTCCCCCGGCGCCAGGGCGCTGCCTTGCCCGGTGTATTCATCAGGATCGGGCTCGGACGCGATGGCATCAGCTTCGACGTGGGGTTCAGTCGGTACTTCCGTTTACCGGCCAGGGTGCGCCGTGAATTCGTCCCTGGGGTTTCGGCTGCAGCCTCGATGCTGCAGACGGTCCTGTTCTGGACCTGCCGACTCGTGAATCAGTCGAGCAAGGGCAAGCGCCATTCGATTCTGCCGTGGCTGCGGCCGGTCGCGCCCGGGCGAGCGCAGGCAAGCAATAATCATGAGCCAGGTCATAAAAAACCCGAATACATTCAAGATTAAAGAATTAGTAACGTTGAATATATTGCAGGACCCAAACGACGGCTGTTACATTCAGTAGACTGTTGCGATACCGCTTTCAAGGATCAGACATATGCTGCTTATCGTCGCTCCCGCGCTTGGCCTGTTAGTTGGCCTGGTGCTCGGCCTGACCGGCGCCGGTGGCTCCATCTTTGCGGTACCATTATTGATGTGGGGGCTGGGCTGGAGCCTGCCCCAGGCGGTGCCGGTGGCGCTTATCGCCGTTTGTATCGCCGCCGGATTCGGTACCCTGGCGGCATGGGATGTAAGCCTGGTGCGCTACCGCGCGGCGATGCTGATGGCCGCCGTGTCGTGGCTATTCGCTCCGCTGGGTTTGCGAGTCGCCAGCGAGCTGCCGGCAATGTGGTTGACCCTGGCGTTTGCCACGGTCCTCGTTGTTGTCGCGACCCGAATGCTGCGCCAAACGGTAGCCAACCCGCGCGATGCGCAGATCGTTCGCGCCGATGTTAACCGTCACCTGGTTCACCGCGACACGACTACCGGCCGCTTTGAATGGACGGCGGCCGCCTTCGCGGTCATCTCCGGAATCGGCGCCAGCGCCGGCTTCCTGGCGGGCCTGTTGGGTGTCGGCGGTGGCTTTGTTATCGTACCGGCACTGCGTGCGACTACCGACCTCGGTATGCATTCGGCAATAGCCACCTCGCTAATGGCCATTGCATTGATCAGCGCCGGCACTGTCACCGCTGCATTGCTGCAGGGGCACACAATGC
>JAHEGP010000082.1 GCA_024645065.1 Cellvibrionales bacterium
CCTACAGTCTGTTGCATCCGCTGCGGCAGCAGATCAGGCGAGTCGCGCTGTTTGGACCAGCCCACCGGGTGTACCTGCAGGGCATGGCAGTGCCTTCGGTGGATGCCTTCCAGACGCCGTTGGGGCAGGTAGCGCTGGATCGGGCTGCGATTGCCCAACTGACACAAATGCCCGGGGTGGTGATCTCGGATGAGGCCCATCGCGAAGAACATAGCCTGGAAGTCCAACTGCCGTTTTTGCAATCGACCCTCGACGCCTTCAGCCTGGTACCGGTGGTGGTGGGTAACTGCGATCCGCATTGGGTTGCCAGGGCAATGGATGCGCTGTGTGAAGATTCTCATACCCTGCTGGTGGTGAGCAGCGACCTGTCGCATTTTCATCGCTACGAGGAGGCGAATACTATCGATCAGCGTACCTGTGAACGCTTGCTCGCCAAGAGCGATTCGCTGGCCGGCGAAGAAGCCTGTGGCGCCAATGCCCTGAACGGCCTGATGGCCAGTCGCACCGCCAGGGAGCTGCAGGTGGAATTACTCGAGCACTGCAATTCAGGTGATACCGCGGGAGACCGTGAAAGGGTGGTGGGTTATGGCGCTTTCGTCCTGCATTGAGCTGGATCAGGACGAGCGCAGCCAGCTGCTGGCGATTGCTCGCCAGGCCATCGGGTATGGACTGCGGAACCAGGCGGTGCAGCCGCCGCCACTGGAGCAATTGCCAGCGAGCCTGAAGATCCACGCCGCGGTGTTTGTCACGCTGACAAGAAACAAGCAGTTGCGTGGCTGTATCGGCTCCCTGCAAGCCTGTGAAGCATTGGCTGTTGCCGTGGCAAATGCCGCACATAGCGCCGCTTTTCGCGACCCGCGATTCCCCGGGCTGCGGACAAATGAGCTCGCGGACATTGCGATCGAGATTTCAGTATTGTCGGCGCTGCAACCGCTGGAAGTTGCCGGCCGGGATGAGCTGCTGGCGGTATTGCGGCCCGGCCTCGATGGCCTGTTGCTGGCAGAGGGTGCGCGCCACCAGGCCACTTTTTTGCCCAAAGTCTGGCAACAATTGCCCAGCCCTGAACGCTTCCTGGGACAGCTGCTGGAAAAGGCCGGACTGCCCAATGATCATTGGTCCAGCCAGTTGCGCTTAGCGCGCTATCAAGCGCTGTGCTTCGATGAGCGGGGAGTGTGATGACCCGTCCGGCGGAAAAAGCATCACTGAGTTGTTTTCCATGGCCCAAATCAGCGACAATCAAAACTCGACGCATTCAAGCCAAAAAATGAAAGGGGAATTCCTGTGAGCGAGCTCAGCGAAAAATTTGAGGCGATGGTCAACTATGTGCAAACCGCTGAAGGTGAATTCAAGCCATCCAACGATCTGCAGCTGCGAATGTATGGCCTATTCAAGCAGGCAACCCAGGGCGATGTGTCAGGCAGGAAGCCCGGGATAACCAATTTCGTAGGTCGCGCCAAGTACTCAGCGTGGGAAGCGGTCAATGGGATGTCGGCCGAAGACGCCATGCAGGCTTATATCGACGAGGTGGAAGCGCTAAAATCGAAACACGGCTAGCCCCACTGCGCTACCGTCAACTGACAGGTTTACCGCTCAGCATTTCCTCCAGCCGATCCATTACCCAGTTGAGCGCCACCGCCAGGGCGGTCGCGATGACGGCGGCCTCGAGCCTGAATACCGCCGAGTCGATGGAGGGAGTGATCACAAAGATAACCCCGGCCGAGATCAACATGGCGGTCAACGGGCTTGCAGCTGGCAACAGGCGCAGGCCCATCAGCATGGAGCCAACCCCCAGCACCTGAAACGCCGCCTCCGGCAATGGCAGGCCAAGCAGCGCGCCGGCCACCGTAGCTCCCAACACAGTGCCGACAGCAAAGCGCAGGGCACCATCGACATGGGTGCCCGGCGCCGCAAAAAAGCGCATCGCAAACATCAGCGACATCCAGTACACATAGGGGCCATCAAACAGGGCGCTGATCGACATAATGACAACCAGCCCGAACCAAAGCGACGCGAACACAGCAAAGCCATAGAATTTGCCCCCCGGCGTCGGTGGCCTGATCGATTCCTTGCCGGTCAGCAGAGTAACACCGACACCCATTGCGGCAGACAGCAAAAAGCCAAGAGCAAGGGAGCCGTCACCCGCAGGCTCTGCGCGCGCATCCAGAATAATCCAGGCGAACAGGGCAAATACGAAACAACGCGAGCCGATCTTGCCGGCCTCCCACCCCACCAGAGCCGACATTGCCGGGATCACCAGCACCAGGTTGACCCACGCTGGCGATGAGAAATCCAGGTAGGTCGCCACCCCCACCGCAACAACAGCGCCCGCCGCCAAAACGCGGTTACCCATCATGGATCCCATAAAGCCAATGATGACGCCCGCAATAGCCCCCGGCACAGCCACGGGCCCAAACAGCCAAAGGCTAGCCAGCACCGCCACACCCAGGGTAGCGCAAATTGTCGCCACCAGATGCCAGGGTAAGACCTTGCCTGCTGCCTGATTCATACGCCTGCCTTATTTACTGTTGTTGCCAGATTTATTGTTGTCGCCGGTGTCGCAAACCGAGCGCTTTGCTCGATACCGCCTGCCTGCGACTGCTATCGAAACTCCAGCTCGTGGCATGAGCAGGATAGGTTTTCAAGACCGTGATGTCCACACAGCCCCCGCCGCGGCAAACCGGCTTCGGCCAGGGCATTAGTCGTCACGGGTATCACTACCGGGCGGGGCCTTCTTCATGGCGAGTTTGACGCCCACTTTCACCAGCCCCGCGGTTTGCTGGAGTGCTTTTTTCACAACCGCCGAGGTGTTGTCACTATCCAGGCGCTGGCGATTCAACTGGGCGGCACGGGCTTCGCTGCTGGCGTGTTGCAATAATTGCTGCAAGACATCGAGGTTCCAGGCATCGGCCCCGGGCGCCAGAGCTACCGGAACCGCCATACTCTGCTCCGACAGGCCGATCGACTGGTGACTGTAGCGCAGGGCAGCCATCATCGACCGGGCTTTTTTATCGCCAGTATCCTCGAGATCGTAGGGAGGGTTCCAACTGCCCGGCGGCGGGAGGCGATCATTGTGGGTTGTTACCAGCACTATTGGCGGTTTCTTGCGCGCAAGCTGTTCGGCAAAATAACCGTTCCATTGCTGCAGAAACTGCTGGTCGAGCGCCTTTGCGGGCTGGTTAGCCTGGCTGACCCAGAGTAACAGATCGGCCTTCACCGCCTCCCGCAAAAGCCCCTTCGATGTAGCCTCGTCACCATCCAGGCCGGGGGAGTCAATCAAGTGAACATCCAGCTCATTGGCAAGGGTCATCGCATAGTAGTGGAATCCGGCGGTAGCGGGCAGTGGATCGACACCCGCGACACACTGTTGCTTCAGGGCGTTCACCAGTGATGACTTGCCGGCGTTGACCTGACCAATCACCATGATCGACAGGGGTTTGATTTCTTCCGCCTGGGGCCTTTTTTCGGCGTCGCGCCGTACCGCCAACTCCTCTTCGGAAAATTTCAGGCGACCACTGTACAGATCGATGCCCACCTGGGTCACCTGCTCAAACAGTACTACTTTCATGTTGCCCTGCAGGTGCTGGCCGAGTTCACCGATATAGCGATTGCCGAGCATCGAACTGATCTCGCTGGCGACTCCGGTGACCGGATTCACCCCTATTTTTACCGCCCTCACCAGCGGCGACACATAACCATAGAATTTAACCGCTGCGCCGGTATTGCGGGACAAGGTTCGCAGGGTGGAAATCTTCAGATTGTGGGCCAGCGGCATATGCTCGATCACTTCCGCCCGGTATTGCCTGCTCCAGGTTTCCAGCATCAGCAGCAGCTCGGGCACGCTAAAGGCATATTCGGCATCCTTTTCACCACCGTGGTACACCCGGGCTACATACGTGAGCTGGTCGAGCATCGCTCGCGGGATCGCATCCCAGGGCGTGGCCGCCAGCTGGGCCTCGGTTATATGGGCGACGCCAGCACGCCACACAGCCTTGTCGTGATCCGACCATTCGGGCTGCGGCTTGAGGTGCTGCATGGGCTCCACGGGCTGCGCCGCGGGCTGGGCCATCAGTCGGCGCACTCCCCAGGACAGCAACGCAAGCAGCAGCAGACCGCCGCTAAACCACCAGAACCAGCCCGCCTGCCACAGATAAACAAGGCCCAACAGCAGCAGCGCCAAAGCTGGCAGCAGCCAAAGCAAACTACCGGCCAGGTAAAACTCGGTCGAACGTTCCCGCAACAGCTTGCTCAGCACCCGGCGCAGGGACCCGATCATTACTGCTCACCGGCGGAAGGGTTCTTGCCACTACCCTGTTCTCTTGCGTTGACCACATCCTTACCGGCTTCGCGTCCCTGTTCCATGGCATCGCGGTACACCGTCTGCAGCGTCCCCTCCTCCAGGGGCGTGTCGGTTTTTTTGTGGTAAAGGTAACTGCAGGCGGCTCGCCCCAGGGCATAGGTACTGGCATAACTCACTGTCACTGCAAATGCGCCGCCCACGACCTGGCCGAACCCAGGCACCATCTTGGCCAGCTGGCGGGCGCCGAGACTGGTGGCATAGCGCAGCGCGAAACTGGTGCCCAGGGCGGCGCTAAACTCGGAGAAATTGCGGCGACTCCACTCAATATCGTATTTCTGCGCCAGGCTATGGAGCATTTTCCCCTGAATAGCCGGCACACTCACCAGGCCCACCAGCGGGATGGCATCACTCGCAGCGGCACTGCCCGCATACCATAGCACCTCGGTTTTAAGGCGCTCGAAGTTGCTTTGCTCGGCATCGTGGTGAGCACTCTTTTGCAGCCACAGGCTGAGTTCCGGCACCTTGCTGCCGATCAGTTCCCGCAGAACCCCGGCGCCCTCATCCCGCAGACCATAGCCGTCATCACGCTCACCGAAATCGACCATGCAGGAATCGACCGGATCGCCCCAGACCTTCTCCAGGGCTGCCTGTTGGGCTTGCATCGCGCGCAGGCGATCGTGCTCGTCACTAATCTCATCGGCGCCGGTATGGACCACCACAATCGCATTGCTACCGATATGCCGTGAAGACTTGCGGATCTTTTTCAGGGCGCTGTGCACCGCGCTCTGCTCCGCATCGCGCAGCCGCATCACCACCAGCAGGGCATGGCTGCGGTGGCTGAGGCCATCGAGGTCCTGATCGGCGTCGTAATCAACCTCGCCAAGCCCCCGGGTGTCCAGAAAACGCAGGATCGGATACTGCGCAGGATAGTCGAAGTAGCTGGAATCCCGGGTGCACGGCATGAACCCAGTGCCTACCTCGGCCCGGGTCTGGCCGGTCAACTGCTGTACGATAGACGATTTACCCGCACCGGTTTTGCCCAACAGCCAGATTACCGGCAGCTGCAGATCCGATTGTTGCCACGCACGCTTGAGTTCCTCGTCAGAGGGTGGGTTGATGACATGCTTGTAGAACCGCGAGGCAAGTTTTTTCATCCGCCTATTGTACCCCGCGCCGCCAAAGGAACGGAGGGATTTTTCCGCACCAGCGCGGTCGTGCCACGCCAAACCCTGCCGCGCCGGCAAGCCCCACCGACGATGCAAAAACGGCAATCTATAACCCCTCCCCGGCTTCTGTTACCCTTGGTCCAGGAGCCTGCAATCTTGTCGTACGTCTCGAGGAGTCAGTCCATGGCTAGCACCCCCCTCCACTACCGTTCCCTCGCGGAGACTGCAGCGGATATTGCGGCCGGCAATCTCTCTTCTACTCAGCTTACGCGCCACATCCTGGGGCGCATCGCAGAACAGCAGCCGGTGTTACACGCCTTCGCCGAGGTGCGCAGCGAAGCTGCGCTGCAGGACGCCCTCGCTGCCGATGCCAGGCAGGCGGCAGGGGAGCCACTGGGGATATTGCACGGCGTGCCGTTGGCGGTAAAGGACCTGTGCGCCATGGCCGGCACCCAAACCAGAGCCGGCGGTCAATTTGCAACCGGCTTCAGCCCCGATGATACCGCGACCGTGGTCGCCCGTTTACAGGCCGCCGGGGCCATTATCATCGGCAAGGCCCAGCTGACCGAAGGCGCCTGGGGAGCCCACCACCCCGACAACGTCGCACCGGTCAACCCCTGGTCAACTGACCATTGGACCGGTGTCTCATCCAGCGGTTCGGGCGTTAGCGTCGCCGCCGGCATGGCCTTCGGTGCAATCGGCACGGATACCGCCGGCTCGATTCGCTTCCCCTCGGCCTGTTGCCACCTGGTCGGTCTGAAACCCGGCTGGGGCAGGGTCAGCCGCCACGGCGTTTTTCCACTTGCGGATACCTTTGACTGTGTCGGCCCTATGGCGCGCAGCGTACTTGACGCTGCGTTGATGTTCAGTGCGATCGCCGGGCCCGATGAACACGACCCCACCGCTCTCGATGTGCCTGCCGACGATTGGGTGCAGGCGGTAAAATCCGCAACCCTCCAGGGCGTGAGGATTGGCATCGACCCGAGCCACCTGGCGGGGCTCGACGCCGCAACCCTCCGCGCCATGCAACAAGCCATGGCAACCATGGCAGCTGCCGGGGCGAACATCGTGGACATCAGCCTGCCCCCGGCCCAGGCTATCCTCGAGTCAGCGATGCTCGCAATCTTTGCCGAGGCCGCAATTGCCCAGACCAGGAACTATGCCGATAATAAATCGAGCTTCGGCCCCGTCTATGCACAAATACTCGATCTGGGTTTCCGGGCCAGTGCCACCGATTACGCCCGGGTCGCCATCTGGCGACGTGAATTCAGGGGGCGGCTCAGCGCTGTGTTCAAGTCGGTAGAACTAATAGCGGTGCCAGTCATCCCGATGGTACCCCCCACGCTGGCAGAGATGCGGGCGCTGGAGACCGTTTCACCCCTGGAGGCGGCACCACTGCTGGGGTTCACCCTGCCGTTCAACCTGGCGGGCGTCCCCAGCCTGACCTTGCCGACAGGACTGCTGAACGACCGGGTACCGCTGGGGATGCAGCTGGTCGGCCCTGAACTTTCAGAAGCGGCGCTACTGTCGGCGGGAGCGGCTTACGAAACTGCCTCCGGTTTCGCAAACCGTCACCCGGCGGTAGCAACGCCTGCGGCGTCATCCGGGTTGTAGGGAAAGCATCATACTCTGGAAAGTGGATACAAAAAATGCCGGCCAGAAAACGTAACAATCGAATCTACCTCGCAATCATCATCGGCTTCGCCGCGCTGGTCTATCTGCTGTCGCCGATACTGGCGCCGTTCCTGATCGCCGCTTTCCTGTCCTACCTGGGCGATCCGTTGGTTGACCGTCTGCGCCGCCGGGGCATGAATCGTACCCTCGGCGTGATGATCGTGTTCCTGGCCATGACCTTGCTGGGCCTGCTATGCCTGCTGGTGGCTGCACCGCTGATCGAAAGCCAGATCCGGATAGTGATCCGGTCCCTTCCCCAACTCGGCGACTGGATCAACAACGAAATGGTGCCGTTCCTGGCGTCGTTATCGGGGCTGTCGATACCCACCGTCAATGTCGGCACCCTAACCGCTGCCGCCGCTAAACACTGGAACCAGCTCGGCGGTGTGGTCGGGGTATTGGCGAGCTGGCTGGGAAGCTCCACCCAGTTGATGTTGAGTTGGATAGCGTTCGCGACCATCGTGCCAGTGGTCACATTCTACCTGCTGCGCGACTGGGACGTGTTGCTGGCAAAAATAAACCAACTGATCCCACGCCAGTTCGAGCCCAAAATAGCGGCTCTCGCCCGCGAAGTTGACGAGGTACTGTCACAATTCCTGCGCGGTCAGCTACTGGTGATGCTGGCCCAGATGGTGTATTTCAGCCTGGCTCTGAGCCTGGTCGGGCTCGACCTGGCATTATTGATTGGCGTGGTGGCGGGCGCGGTCAGCTTCGTGCCGTATCTGGGTGCAATTATTGGCATCGGGTCGGGGGTGTTGGCGGCGCTGATGCAATATCACGAGTTGATGCCCGTGGTGTGGGTGCTGGTGGTGTTTGGCATTGGCCAGTCGCTGGAGACCATGGTTCTTACGCCCCTGCTGGTAGGCGATCGGATTGGCCTGCATCCGGTGGCGGTCATCTTTGCAGTGATGGCGGGGGGACAGTTGTTTGGGCTGGTTGGGGTGCTGATTGCCCTGCCCGTGGCGGCGGTCATCACGGTGCTGCTGCGCCATGCCCACGAGCTCTATCTGGGTAGCAGTTTATATAGCCACGCCCCTGACGATGCTATCGCGAACCGGGCCCCCCTTGAAGACGAGCCGGGGAGGCACGGGCCACAAGCCTGATCACCCTAACGATTTTTAAAGCGCTGTTTTGACCTGCTCCAGTTGGTTGCGAATTCTGCTTGCACATCAAACAGTGCGACGATTTTGCTCCACTTCCAAACGCCATCCTGGCGCACATACTCCTCTTCGTAGCGACCGATCATGAACCCGGCACCGAGAGCCGACATCGGATTGCCCTCGCGGAACACGACCGGACAGTCCAGGTACCATGAAGCCGAGGCAGTATCGCCGTCAATTGCGATAAGCTCATTCGTGACCCGGTGCTGGCTCCAGCTCATGAAGGCTGGCAGACCATCCGCCAGAAACATGGATACCTCGGCTTTTCCCTGCGCCAGCGGCAAGCCGGTAAAATCGGCGACAATATCGTCGGTAAAGCGACTGATCGTCTCCTCGATGGCCGCGCTGTCGCCGGCAACCGTGCGATCAAGGCAATGGCAGTAGTAATAATGTTTGAGATGGCGAATGGCTTCCAGGTCTTCCAGATATTGAATTCTGCTCTCTGGCGTACTCATGGTTTTCTCCCGGTTTTGCCATTATCAGAGTTAGTCGCTGTCATCAACGCTTGCCACCTGGCATTTCGCGTCGCCATGACCTGGATGCCTGACCCCGACCGGAGTTTGGCTGCGGCTGCGGCCTTGGGTACCAGCCTGTTTGTTGTCTTTACAGCTCGAACCCAAGGTTGTCGCCCCGGTGGAATGGCAATCCAGCTCAACGGCCGGGTTCTCTCACCCGAAGCATCCACCGTGATATCCTTGTGCTATCACCGCAAAGGCCGCACAGCTTAACGACAATCCAGTGCTGTTGACAAGTGCTGTGCGCCCTGCCGCATCGCGATGCCGGGCAGTGCCAGCGGCCAGGTAGGCCAGCCCCCTATCAGCGACAGGACCATGAGTACCCATGACCAAAAGCAACAGAGAGATTGCCCTTGCGGCCGCCACGTTCAGAACTGCCAAACGACTCAGAAGGGTGTATAACCGGTTTTCATTCCCCGTCATCAGCACCGGGCGATCATTTGCCTATTACAGAAAGCTGTTTTTCGACGGCCAACCAGAAGCCGCGGTCCTGAATGCCCTGCAAGGCAAGCGAGTCCTGGATGTTGGCTGCGGCTTGACACCTTACGTCGATGATTCGATGTTTCAGGCCTGCTACCGGGCGGGTATCGAGTTTTACGGTGTCGACCCCAAGCTGTCCGATGGGTTCAAACTGGGTTTGTTCGACCGCGCAAAAATCCGCGCCACTGGCGGCGGGAAAATGAACCCCCACCCGCCCGGCATCGAACGCGGCATCGGGACAATGGCCCACGAGCTGCCCTTCGACGATGCATCCGTCGACATGATATTGTCCTGTTACCTGCTTTTCATCTGGATAGATGACGAGGCCGCCCTGGAAGCGATCTTCCGGGAGTTCGAGCGGGTGCTCAAACCCGGCGGCGACATCAGGGTATTTCCCGCACCACATATCGACCCTGTTACATTGCAGCGAGAGGGCCTGGTACAGTCGCTGCAAGCTTTCGCGATCGAGCAGCAGTACTTCTCCGGGCTGGCGCCGGTCACGCGATTCCCCCCCGCTTATCGACTGATCCTTGGAAAAACCGACTGATGGGTCGGCCCAAAAAAGGCGCCCGCGCTCAGCTACAGACTATGCAGCCTCACCGGCAGTGATTTGTAACCACGCACGAAGTTGGATTGCACTCGCTCGGGCTCGCCCATCACCTCGACCATCCTGAAGCGCTGCATGATCTCCTCCCACAGCACCCGCAACTGCATTTCCGCCAACCGGTTTCCCATGCAACGATGTACGCCAAAACCAAAGGCGATATGGTGCCTGGGGTTGGCGCGATCGATAATAAACTCGTCGGCCCGGTCGATGACGGATTCGTCCCGGTTACCGGAGATATACCACATCACCACCTTGTCGCCCTTGCGTATTTGCTTGCCGTTCAACACCGTGTCCCGGGAGGCAGTGCGACGCATGTGAGCCAGGGGCGTCTGCCAACGAATAATTTCCGACACCATGCCCGGTATCAATGAGTGATCCGCGCGCAATTTGTCGTATTCCGCCGGGTTCTGGTTGAGAGCCAGCACACCGGCGGTAATGGAATTGCGCGTGGTGTCATTACCGCCGACGATCAGCAGGCATATATTGCCGAGGAACTCCATCGGCCGGTCAACCAGGTCAGCGGTATTGGGGTCGCGCTGGAGCAGGGAGATGAGGTCGAAACTGCCCTCCCTGCCCTTGCGCTCATGCCATATCCCGGTGAATGCTTGCAGGCATTCACGGAGGCCCGTGACGCGCTCGTCATGACTCACATCACCGCCGGCTATTTCCGGTGAGCCGGCGGCGATATCAGACCAGTAGGTGAGTTTATGGCGCTGCTCGAAGGGAAAATCAAACAGGGTCGCCAACATCTGGGTGGTCAGATTAACGGACACCCGCTCGACCCAGTCAAAGGTCTCCCCCTGCGGCAGATTGTCGACTATCTCCACCACCCGGCTGCGAATGAGTTCCTCCATTGCCGCCAGGTTAGCGGGCGCAACCACTGGCTGGACGGCGCGCCGCTGCAGGTCGTGTTTGGGCGGATCCATGGCAATGAACATCTCGAACGGAATTTCATCAACCAGGTCTCCGATGACGATCGTGGGCTGGGACGAAAACACCTCGTGATTGCGATCCACCGCCACGATATCGTCGAAGCGGGTCACCGACCAGAAAGGGCCAAACGGGCTGTCGGCCAGATAGTGCACCGGGTCCTCGGCGCGCAAGCGGGCAAAAAACGGCCGCCAGGCATCCAGCTGGTACAAACGCGGATCGCTGACATCGATCTGTTCAAGGGGAATGGCATGGGCGTCGGGCAGTACTGTGGCTGAATTCATGGCTCTGGCCTCTTACATCTGAAATTCCGGCAGGCGCACGACCATACCGTCCATTGCATCACTGACTTCTATCTGGCAACTCAGGCGGGAGTCATCGGCGCGGTCTGGCCGCATACCCAGCATGGCCTCCTCCATGGCGTCCGCCACACCACTCACCTCGCGCCACTGCGGGTCGATGAAACAATGGCAGGTGCCGCAGGCGCAGGCACCACCGCAGTCGGCATCGATACCGGCTACACCATTGTCGACCGCGTTTTGCATCAATGACATTCCCGCAGCCGCGTCTATGGTGTGTTGCGCTCCACCGAATTCAATCAGGGTTATCCTGGGCACGACTTAAGTTCCTCCAAATACGACCTGACTGTAGAGAAGCTTACCAGCACCGGATATCGCCAGATCCGTGACTGGCCGAACTGGCGGTTCGGCACC
>JAHEGP010000083.1 GCA_024645065.1 Cellvibrionales bacterium
GCATTGGGTTACAAGACCTGTCGCAGGTCAAGTTTGACGCCGATTACGAGCTCGCGAATATCCGCCTCGAAGTCTTGGTGCCGGTAATAGTAGAGCACGCAACGACACTCAGTGGCCCGCTCAGCAGTACCGGACAAATAACCGGCACTAGCGGAAGCGGACTACTGCCAAGCCTGCGTGGCCACATCAATGTCAACGCTGGCCCCGGACGAATTGCCGAAGTTGGACCACTCACCAAAACCATGTTCCATGTGCTTAAAGTTGTCAATCTCGATGGCGTCATCCAGGGCAGTATCGGCGAAGATTTCGACCAGAAAGGCATCAGCTTTGAGGCCCTGGCAGTCGAGATGGAGCTGGACCAACAAGGTGCGCATGTCAAACACTCAAATCTACTCACGGCCGCATTCGATGCTGCTGGAGAAGGTGTGGTTGACCTTGCCTCAAACACCCTTGACATGGAAGTTGAGCTTACGGTTCTGGGAACTCTGGACAAGGTGGCGGGGCTGGCACCCGTGTTCGGCTCGGTCGCAAGCAACATTACCAAGGTGTACCTGGTGGTGAAAGGGCCTCTGGGGGAACCCACGGTTATGGTACGCCCGGCTCAGGGCGTTATCAAAACGATGAAAGGCGGCATCAAGGATCCGCTCAAGGAATTCGGCAGGGGGCTCGACTCGCTGCTTGACCTGATCGACGATAAGGGTAAAAAGCGGCGCTAGAGCAGGCCACGCTCCGCTAGCGATACGACCTCTGCATCGCCGATGACCATGTGATCAAGCACCCGGATGTCGACCAGTGCCAGGGCGTCCCTCAGGCGCCCTGTGATCCGGACATCTGCCTGGCTTGGCTCTGCCACGCCAGAGGGGTGGTTATGGGCCAATATCAGCGCCGCGGCATTGTGTTTCAGTGCCCGCTTGACTACCTCCCGTGGATACACGCTGGCACCATCGATGGTTCCATGGAATAGCTCCTCGCAGGCGATCACCGCATGTCGACTGTCAAGAAATAGACAAAGAAACACTTCCTGTTCGCGGGCGCGCAGCTGGCGCATAAGAAAGTGACGGGTACATTCAGGGCTGGTCAAAACGCTATCCCGCTGGAGGGACTGCAACAGATGGCGACGGCCGATCTCCAGCATCGCCTGCAGCTGAGCATAGCGGGCTTCTCCCAATCCTTGTGCGTCACACAGCGTTGCCCTGTCTGCTTCCAGTATTTGCCGCAGCCCCCCAAAACCCTGCAGTAAATCCCGCGCCAGATCTACGGCGCTCTTGCCTCGAACCCCGGTTCGAAGAAAGACGGCAAGTAGTTCGGCGTCAGACAGAAAGTTTGGACCCGAGGCGAGCAGTTTTTCGCGGGGTCGCTCTTGCACGGGCCAATCCTTGATCGCCATAACAACCTCCTTGTTGCCGCAGTTGCGATTAGCTGCCTTCTCGTAGGCACGGAGCAATGTTATCTTACGCCAATACCAGCTGCAGGCGGTAAATCCGGAAATAATGCCTACTCAAAATCTTGCCAACAAAAGAATCATCGTCGGAATTAGTGGCGGCATCGCCGCCTACAAAGCGGCGGAATTGGTCCGGCGCCTGAAGCAGCATGAAGCGGATGTGCGAGTGGTTATGACGGCCGCCGCTCAGCAATTCATCACACCGTTGACCTTGCAGGCACTCTCGGGCAACCCGGTCCACACCGCCTTGCTCAATACCGAGGCAGAAGCCGCCATGGGACACATAGAGCTTGCGCGCTGGGCAGATGCCATGCTGATCGCGCCAGCCAGTGCCAACTGTATCGCAAGGGTTGCCCAGGGACAGGGCGACGATTTACTCACCACCCTGGTGCTGGCCCTCAAGGCTCCGCTGGCGCTGGCGCCAGCCATGAACCAGGCCATGTGGCTGGATGAGGCGACCCACGACAATGTTCAGCTCCTTGTGCGCCGCGGTATAGCCCTGTTTGGTCCAGCCGAGGGCTCTCAGGCCTGCGGCGATACCGGCCCGGGCCGAATGCTTGAGGCCGACGAGTTGGCTGAGCGCCTGGCGGGCTTATTCAACACCGGCTCAATGGCGGGTTTACGCGTCACCATCACCGCTGGGCCAACGCGGGAGGCAATCGACCCCGTGCGATTTATCAGTAATCACAGCTCGGGAAAAATGGGTTATGCCCTGGCCGAAGCAGCAGTTGAAGCCGGTGCCCTCACCACCCTGATCAGTGGACCGGTGGCCTTGCCCCCACCGCCAAAAGTCAGCATGGTGCAAGTGCGCAGCGCCCTGGAAATGCATGACGCCAGCATCGCCGCTGCGGCCCGTTGCGATGTTTTTATTGCAACCGCAGCGGTAGCTGACTATCGACCCAAAACTGTCGCCAACCAGAAAATCAAGAAAAGTGGCGAAGCAATGGTGCTCGAACTGGAGCGCAACCCTGATATTATCACCGCCGTGGCAAAGTTGAAGCCAGCACCCTATTGCGTGGGATTTGCCGCCGAAACTGAAAAAGTGGTAGAGCACGCCCGATCCAAACTGCAGCAAAAGGGGCTGAATCTGATTTTTGCCAACGATGTGGCAAACGCCGGCATAGGCTTTAATAGCGAGGAAAATCAGGTCACCCTTATCAGTGCCGAAGAGACACTTACCCTCGAGCAGGCCCCCAAACAAAAATTAGCCAGAGTCCTGATTAACGAGATTGCGAAGCGCCTCTGCCACTGAATAGCGCATGACGGGATGTCAACTAAACTTGCCCATTAAGGCAAGCCTCGTAAACGCAATCCATACCAGGGACCAGCATGCAAAAGCGGAAGAATAAAGCGACTATTAAAGCCGGCAACGGCGGAAACAACGGCTCTACCGTCCAATTTCTGCGCCCTATCTGGCTATTTACGCTGCTCTCTTTCCTGTTACCCCTGGTGGCCGCAGCCGTACTCCATCTTGTCAACGCTCGCACCACCAATCAACAGCAGCTGGAGGCGACCAGCCAGCAACTGGTGGACATCCAGGTGGCCGCCCTTGCGCAATTTGTTACAGATCAGGGCAGCTACCTGCAGTTTCTCTCCCAGCGTCCCGATGTCGTAAAAGCGCTGCAGGACAACGACACGCTCGCACTACGCACCCTGGAATCTGAATACAGCAGCGTGTATCCCAACGCCATCCGCCTTAAATTGGTGCCTTTGAGCAAAATGGGCACAGCTGCGCAGGATTTTCCCGGCCATCGTCTGAACAGCATCGAAACCGCGATGCTAATCAGGGCAACTCGCGACAAGCCTGTGGTGCCCGAGGCATACAAGGAAGGAGGACAAAACGTCATCACCCTGCTGCAGAAGGTCGGAAGCAAGGCAATGGGGATTGATGGCGCTATATTGCTCAGTATCGACAGTAGAGCCTTTGTCGACATTATGGATCAGCTCAGTGCAGGGCGCGGGCAATTAACCTTGCAACACCTGCTGGGCGATGAAACCCTGAACCTCTATCAACGCGGCGAAGCAACCCCGGGAGCACCGGTGGTTTACCGCAAGTTCCCGGAAAACCCTGGCTGGCGACTGGCTTTCCAGGCGTCCCCGGAGCTGGTAGCGGCAAATCGCAGCCCGGCCGTGCTGCCTTGGCTGCTACTGGGAAGTACCAGCCTGGTATTGCTGGGTTACGGTTTTTGGCTCTATCGCAGGCTTAGGACCCGGCTCGAAGCAGAGTTCGAGGAGCTGAAGAATTACCTCGGCAAACTGAAAGCCGGTGAACGCGCGCTTCCCCCCGCATTGAAGCTTGATCACCTTACCGAGCTTGGCGGTATGGCATTTGAAATCAGCCAGTTACCTCCAGTTGCCGGAAAACCGTCTCTCACCGATGCAGCAGCAACCGCCCAGCTCGGGGAAAAGATGTCAGGCCGCAAAGCCAACAAAATACAGGGTTTTGAAAACTACGCCGAGGAAGTAGATGAGCCTGAGGCTAAGGATCAGCTTCCATTAAAACCCATCGACCCGGGAATTTTTCGAGCCTACGATATTCGCGGCATCGTTGGAGAAGATCTGACCCCTGATGCAGTTTACCAAATTGGTATGGCTGTGGGCAGCGAGGCCCAGGAGAATGGTGAAGATTCTGTCGTTATCGCCAGGGATGGGCGCATCAGCAGCGCAGAGCTTGCCCGGGAATTGGCTCGGGGCCTGCAAGATAGCGGGGTAAACGTCATTGATCTGGGGCTGGCGCCAACGCCAATACTGTATTTCGCCACCTGCCAGCTGAACACGGCCAGTGGCGTCATGGTTACCGGAAGTCACAATCCCGCCAATTACAATGGCCTCAAGATCGTTATCGGTGGCGAAACACTTTTTGACAGCGGCATCACCCGTCTCAGGGACCGAATCAACCAACGCAATCTACGCAGTGGCAATGGCAATTACAGCACCACCGACATTGCTGCCCAATACATCGAGTATGTACTCGGGGATATTGCGGTGGCGCAGCCCCTGAAGCTCGTAGTCGACTGCGGCAATGGTGCCGCGGGGGTACTGGCTCCACAGCTGTTCGAAGAACTGGGTTGCGAAGTGATACCGCTGTATTGCGAAGTGGATGGCACCTTCCCCCACCATCATCCGGATCCCAGTGTGCCAGCAAACCTTGCCGACCTGCTGCTGCAGGTTGAGGAACATGAAGCCGACCTGGGAATAGCTTTTGACGGCGATGGTGATCGTCTTGGTGTGGTCAGTTCAGGGGGAACAATCATCCCGGCGGACAAACTGCTGATGCTCTTTGCCCAGGACGTAGTATCCCGAAACCCCGGCTGCGATGTAATCTTTGATGTGAAATGCACCCGGCACCTGAATGATGTCATCGCCAGTTATGGCGGGCGCCCGATTATGTGGAAGAGCGGCCATTCGATGATCAAACACAAGATGCTTGAGACCGGAGCCCTGCTCGGTGGTGAGTTCAGCGGTCATATCTTCTTTAAAGAGCGCTGGTTTGGATTCGATGACGCGCTTTACAGTGCCGCTCGACTCATCGAGATCATGAGCACAGGCAATCCCGACCTCGATGAATTGCTGGAACAGTTTCCCACATCATTCGGCACGCCTGAGTTGTTTGTCGAGGTTGGCGACGAAGCGAAATTTGACATCGTCAAGCTGTTCGCCGAACAGGCCGATTTTGGCGAGGCCAAGCTTAGCCTGATTGATGGCGTACGCGCTGATTTTCCGGAGGGATGGGGTTTATTGCGGGCTTCCAACACTAACCCGTGCCTGGTGCTTCGATTTGAAGCCGATTCCGAATCGGCCCTGGCACAGATCATACAGCGCTTCCAGGCAGAGCTCGACCTCATAATGCCCGGCCTGCAAATACCGCAGTAGACTCGGCGGCTGGGCTCGATAGCCCTGCCACCGATAATTCGCTAGACTGAGCCGCAAAATTCGAATGCCCTTCCGGCAGCCTCCCTGCCGGCAAACGAGGTAACCATGTCTCTCGATCGCGAATCTGCCATGAACGTGGCGAAAGTTCTTACTGAAGCCCTGCCCTATATTCAGCGTTTTACTGGCAAGACAATGGTGGTCAAGTTTGGCGGCAATGCCATGACCGACAGCCAGCTCAATCGTCAATTTGCCCGTGACATCGTGCTAATGAAACTGGTGGGTATGAACCCGATAGTGGTCCATGGCGGGGGCCCGCAAATTGGTGAGCTGCTCGCAAAGCTCAATATCAAGAGTGAATTTATCGACGGTATGCGTGTGACCGACAGCGATACTATGGATGTAGTGGAGATGGTACTGGGGGCTACCGTCAACAAGAGCATTGTCGCCACTATCAACCAGAATGGCGGCAAAGCCATCGGTATAACCGGCAAGGACGGCAATCTGATCAGTGCCAGCCGTCTCAGGATAGAGCGAGCGTCAGCCGCGACCACGGTGCCGGAAATCATCGATATAGGGCACGTCGGCAGGGTTGAAAATATCGATCGTGAGGTGCTTGATGTCCTGGTCAACGGTGACTTTATTCCGGTCATTGCTCCCATCGGTGTCGGCCCGGACGGCGCCTCCTACAACATCAACGCTGATACCGTTGCGGGCAAGGTCGCTGAAGTCCTCAAAGCGGAAAAACTGATGTTATTGACCAATGTACCGGGGCTGATGGATAAGGATCAGCAGGTATTGACCGGTTTGAGTACTGCCGAGGTCGATCGGCTGATTGCAGACGGCACCATCAGTGGCGGCATGTTGCCAAAGATCGCCTGTGCCCTCGATGCGGTTAAGGGCGGGGTTCGCTCTGCACACATTATTGACGGCCGGGTTCCGCACGCGGTACTACTCGAAGTCTTTACCGATGAGGGAGTCGGCACACTGATAAGCAACTACAACTAGCGCACCGCTACCAGGATATCCGAAGGCCGGGGTCGGCAGGAAATTTTCACGCTTATTGCAGGCCCGGATGCTTATCGCTACGATGATAGATTGCTTTTACGAAAGTGAAACCATGGCTCGCTCAAAACCAACAAGCAGCACCCGTCGGCAACAGATACTGGAAGCGCTAGTGCACATGCTGGAGGCAAATCCCGGCGATCGCATTACCACTGCCGCACTGGCTCGACAGGTCGGCGTTTCAGAGGCTGCACTGTACCGGCACTTCCCCAGCAAATTCAAAATGTTCGAGGGGCTGATCGACTTTATAGAGGTCACTATTTTTAGCCGCGTTGGTCGCATCCTGCAGGAAGAGGAGTTGTGTCTGCCGCGCATCGAGCGCATCCTCACTCTGGTTCTCAGTTTTGCAGAGCGCAACCCGGGCACTACCCGGATATTGACCGGCGATGCCCTGACCGGCGAGAACGAGCGGCTACACCAGCGTATCGCGCAATTTTACCAACGCCTGGAAACCCAGTTAAAGCAGGTCATTAAAGAGGCCGAGACCAAAGAAGGGGTGGAAACTATTAGTGTTGCAGCTACGGCTAACCTGATGATTGCGGCGACCGAGGGACGCATCGTCCAATTTGTGCGCTCTCAATTTCTATACCGGCCGACCGAGTACTGGCAGGAGCAGTGGCAGATGCTAAGCCGGGCACTGGCTCCTGCTACCCTCGAGCGCAAATTTCCTGCCACGAAAACCCTCAGCTAAGCCGTGATAGTTATCTATTATTGGCGCTTGCCCGCGAGTTCCATCAGATACTGGAATCTCTCTTTATCACGCTCAAACTGCAATTCCGTTGCCACTCTTTCCTGGTCCAGCTCGTCTATTGCTGTCTCGGCATAAAGGACTTCAGATTTGAGCGCTTGCAGACGCCCCTGCAGTGCCTCCGGAGCTGCCTGGCCTCGCCTGGCATAATTCGCCGCATCGTTTTGTTCCGCTTCAATCTGACCTTTGAGTGACATCAGGTTGCCATTGAGAATGCCAATGCGGGTGTCGTACTCCTTGAGGGCTCGCTGCTTCGCGGCCTCAATTTCATCCACATTGCTATAGCGCAGTACCAGCGATTTGTCCCACTTCTGAATTTTTTCCTGTTGCTCCATCTCGCGCTGACGTTTTTCCTGCCGTTCAGCCCTGAGTTTGAGTTCACTCTCACTGAGCTCCCGCGGAACAGTCTTGAGCACATCACCGCCAGCAGTGACCACCTGATACCCCCTCGCTACAATTTCAGGTGGCAGACGATCTGATTGCACTGTGATCCCCTGCTCATTCTTGTAACGGTAAAAAACCTTGTCTGCGCCAACATTGGCCGCCAACAACACGGTTAACATAAGCGCGAGTACCGCAGCGCCTGGTCTGCCTGCTACAGCTGTGCTACGCCTCAGCAATGCCATAGCTCGATCGATAGGCCTCAATACGTTGCAACAATTCAATATCCTTGCCATCCATTCGTAAAAAATCCACGATATGCTCCAGCGCGATGATGCTTGTGACATCGATCCCGTACTGGGATATCACTTCCTGCACCGCCGACATACTCCCACTACCGCGCTCCTGTCGATCCAGACCTATAATCACCCCGGCAGGCTCTGCACCGGCAGCGGCGATTATATCTATGGACTGTCTGATCGCTGTGCCAGCGGTAATAACATCGTCAACTATCAGAACACGACCTTTGAGCGCTGCGCCAACGATGCTCCCACCCTCACCATGCTGCTTGGCCTCCTTGCGATTAAACGCAAAGGGAACATCCCTGTAATCGTTTGCGGCCAACCCAATAGCGGTTGCGGCGCCTAGCGGAATTCCCTTATACGCCGGGCCAAAAAGCATATCAAACTGCAGGTTCGCCTCCTTGATTGCAGCGGCGTAACATGCACCGAGTGTTGCCAGCCCGGCGCCGGAGTTAATCTCTCCAGCGTTAAAAAAATAGGGGCTGATACGTCCTGACTTTAGCTGGAATTGACCAAATTTCAATGCATTGTTAATCAAAGCGGTGCTGATAAAGTCACTCTGGTAGGGCTGCATTTTTGCTCGAATCTCCTTGTGTGACTGCCGTTGCACCGCTAGTGACAGCTGCGGGTGTTTGGGTAATTCCCTATACGGCCAGTAGGACTCGCCGGAGGCGCTGGATTATAATGCCAACGCTACGGCTCATCGGGTATGATACCCGCTATAACAAGCAGGGGGCACCATGAGAATCATCAGCTTCTGTGCCGAAGGCATAGAAAATGCAGCGAATAAGGGTTTTTATGACTGGGTAGTCGACCAGGACGCCGATATTATCTGTGTGCAGGACTTACGCGCCCAGGAATATGACCTGCAAGACGACAAGTACTTTCCAGACGGATATTTTCCTTACTTTTTCGATTCTCCCGACTCCGTCAACGGGGTGGCTATTTACGTCCGACAGATGCCTAAGGCAATCATGACCGGCCTGGGATTTGGTGACCGGGACATAGAAGCCCGCTACATCCAGGCCGATTTCGAGCGTATCAGCATCGGCAGTCTTCTGGCGCCGATGGCCGAACCCGGCCAACCGGAGCAACTGGCCCAAAAGGCGCAGTTTTTCAAACTCCTGCAAAACCATTTGAACAAGATCCGCAACAAGCGCAGGGAGTACATTATCTGCGGCAGCTGGTTTATTGCGCACCGGGAGGCCGATATCCAGGACCCCTCGTCAGTTATCGATATGCCCGGCTTTTTGCCGGAAGAACGCCAATGGCTGGAGACACTCTATCGCGACCTTGGCTATGTTGACGCCTTCAGAAGAATAACCAACGATAACGATGAGTTCAGCTGGTGGCCCGATGGCGACCGCAGCAAGGGCGGTTTGCGGACCGACCTGCAGATCTTATCGAGCGGACTGCGCAATAGCACGGAGTATGGCGCCATCAACAAAACCCAGCTCTTCTCAAATCATGGCCCGGTTATTATGGACTACGATATCGAGCTCAAATAGGCCGTTTGCAATTTAGTATCCGGGTGGCCCCGGCGCCCCTAGCGATGCTTCCATTGGGCTCAAGGCAGGCGCCAGGGCTCGGCACGCAGCCCTTGTGTTACAGGCATTATCGGCTGCATATAAATGATCATCCCGAGTTTCCACCGGGTGGGGAAAGCCGCCGGGTCAACCCGCTAGCGCGTCCTTTTGAGCCGCTACCAGCTGCTCGATTCCCTGCCGTGCCAATGCCAGCATAGCGCTGAGGTGTTCGCCGCTGAAAGGCGAGCTCTCGGCGGTTCCCTGCACCTCGATAAACCCTCCCTGCTCGGTCATGACAACATTCATATCGGTTTCAGCAGACGAATCCTCCGGGTAATCGAGATCAAGCACCGGCACACCCTGATATACCCCTACCGAAACCGCCGCCACCATTCCGAGCAGAGGGTCCGACTTGATCAAGCGATCACCGCGCATAGCGCTTACAGCGTCCACCAGAGCGACGCAAGCACCGGTTATCGATGCTGTGCGAGTGCCGCCGTCAGCCTGAATCACATCGCAATCGATCTTTATCGTGTATTCTCCCAAAGCGTCAAGGTCAATCGCTGCACGCAGCGAGCGGCCGATCAGCCGTTGAATCTCCACCGTGCGCCCGCCCTGCTTGCCCCGCGTCGCCTCCCGGTCCATGCGGCTGCCGGTCGAACGCGGCAACATGCCGTATTCTGCAGTCAACCAACCACTGCCCTTGCCGCGCAAAAACCTTGGCACACCGGCTTCTACCGAGGCGGTGCAGATCACCCGGGTTTCACCAACGGACACCAACACCGAACCTTCCGCATGGCGAGTATAATCGCGCTCTATAGTAATCGGCCTCAATTCATCGGAACGGCGGCCACTGGGCCTTGCTGCTGGCATATCGGGGTCCTGTCTATACTGGAAGGGGCGGCTATTATACACACCGCAACACGACTACATGGGCTTATCGAAGCGGCTTTCGCATTGCGTTGCTCCAGCAGCCGTTTAGAATACCCGGCCGAGCCAACAACAGGTGTTAGCATGATCTGCAGCATGACCGCTTTCAGTCGTAAAGAACAACACCAGGAGGGCTACTCTCTCGCCTGGGAGATACGCTCGGTCAATCATCGTTACCTCGAACCCGGCTTCAAACTCCCCGATACATTCAATTTTCTGGAGCCACAACTGCGCGATCAACTGAAGCGGCACGTCGCCCGCGGAAAGTTTGACTGCTTGCTGAAATACCAGCCCGCAACCCACAGCGAAGCCGGCTTGAGCCTGGACCGCGAGATGCTGGGTGAGCTACTGCGCATCGATACCGTACTGCGAGTCGAAACCCAGAACCTGGGCACAATCAACCCCCTGGAGCTGATGCAGTGGCCAGGCATGCTGCGACAAGCGGAAACCGACAAGCAGATGGTCGGCGCCGCTGCCTGCGCGCTTTTCGAGGCCGCGCTGCAGGAGCTGGTCAACACCCGGCAACGGGAGGGGGCCGAGTTGCTTGGGTTTATCGACCAACGCCTGGATGGGATCGACCTACAGCTTGATAAGTTGCGCGGTCGATTGCCGGAGATACTCGCCATGCAACGGCAGCGGCTTGTCACGAAACTGGAGGAAATTGGTGCCGAGCTCGATCGGGATCGGCTTGAACAGGAGCTGGTCTACATTGCACAGAAGGCGGACGTCAATGAGGAACTCGACCGCCTCGCTACCCATGTCGGCGAAGTTCGCCGAACTCTCGATCAGGGCAAAAGCTGCGGCCGCAGGCTGGATTTCCTGATGCAGGAGCTCAACCGCGAAGCCAATACCCTAAGTTCCAAATCGCTCACCTCAGACACCACCCTGGTGGCGGTGGAACTCAAGGTATTAATCGAGCAGATGCGTGAACAGGTACAGAATATTGAATGATTCAAGCCGTTCAGCAATTGCTGCTTGTCGCCATTATATAGTCGCAGGTTGATCGATACTGCGCATAGCAACGTAAACGACCCGAATTTCGCTGGATCAAATCTATGAAAAGACACCGAATTGTACTTGGCGCGGCGGTCTGGGCAGTGCTGGGCAGTAGCGCGGGCAACGCCCAGTGGCGCATCGATGGCGAGGCTGGCGCGCTGTGGGTCGACCACAACGATGTGCAGGTGCCCAATGACGATGCGGGCGACCGCTTTGACATTGCTGACTTTGGCCGCGGTCCCTATCC
>JAHEGP010000305.1 GCA_024645065.1 Cellvibrionales bacterium
CGCCTGCACCAGTCCGCTGGTGGCGGTGGATAGCTGGGCCACCCGGGGAGATGTGACAGTGCCGGTCACCTCCAGCTGGCGGTAAATGGGCTGGCGCTCGGGACTCGCGACGGCAACGGGAGGCCCTGCCTCGTTGGCAGCGCTGGTGGCACCGACCAGCAATGCGAATAGTGACAACAGGCGCCCGGAGAAGCTCGGTAGCAGCGGCATGGATTCAGTCGTGTTGGCAGTGGTTAATTGTTCTTTACGTTGGTGCTTATACCACGGATCGACAGCTGAGTGGATTGCGCTTGCGCAAAAGCTCTAGCCGCAGCTTGACCGGCTTCCGACGGTAGAGCGCCCGGTGCCCTGCCGCTCGTCTTGCTACAGGTCTGCCAGCAAGCCCTTGAGTGAGGCGATGGTGGCTTTGCCGCGTAAGGCGTTGCGCTCGGGGTCTTTTTCACCAAAACCTTCCCTGGCAAGTTCGCCCTGTGGCAGTTCATCGAGAAAGCGACTGGGGGTGGTGCCAACAGACTCACCAAACTGTTTGCGGCGCCGGGCGAGGGTCATGGTCAGGGATTGTTGGGCCCGGGTGATGCCAACATAGCAGAGCCTGCGCTCTTCCTCGATATCGCCCTGCTCGATACTGTTGCGGTGGGGTAGCAGGTTTTCTTCCATACCCACCATGAAAACATGGGGAAACTCTAGGCCCTTGGCGGCATGCAGGGTCATTAGCTGCACCCTGTCGCCACTGTCTTCCTCGGCCTGCTGTTCGAGCATATCCCGCAGGATCAGCTTGTTGACCGCATCAGCAATATCGCTGGCTTCGTCGTCCAGGTGTTTGCGTAGTGAATCCACCAGCAGTTCCACGTTTTCCATCCGGCGTCCGGCCGCGGCCGGGCTGGAGGTATTCTGGATGCACCAGGCGCGATAGTGCATTGCCTCTATCATGTCACGGATTGCCGCAACAGCTTTGCCCTGCTCGCTTTGCTGGCGATACCCGTCGATAAAACTGACAAATGCTCGCAGCCGCTGCAGGGACTGCGGATTGGCCTGCTGCGCGTAGCCGATTTCGCTGACTGCCCGGTAGAGGCTGCAGTGCCTGGCGCCGGCGTAGTTACCGAGGGCTTGCAGGCTACCGGGGCCGATTTTGCGCCGGGGTACGTTGACGATACGCAGGAATGCATTGTCGTCATCCGGATTGATCAGAAGCCGCAGGTAGGCCATGATGTCCTTGATTTCATTGCGGGCAAAAAACGAGGTTCCTCCCGAGATGTGATAGGGAACTCCGTGCTGCTGCAATTTGATTTCCAGCGGCCTCGCCTGGTGGTTACCGCGATAGAGAATGGCAAAATGCTGCCATTGCAGGCCCTTACGCAGTCGCAGGTCGACAATCTCGGTGACCACCCGGTCGAGCTCGGCGTCATCGTCAGGACACTGGATCACCCGCACCGGCTCGCCATGCCCCAGTTCACTCCACAGTCGCTTATCGAACACATGTGGGTTGTTGGCAATAACCGTATTGGCTGCGCCCAGTATGCGCGCGGTGGAGCGATAATTCTGCTCCAGCTTGATCACTTCCAGCTCGGGGAAGTCCGTTTTGAGTTGGGCCAGGTTTTCCGGGCGCGCGCCTCGCCAGGAGTAGATTGACTGGTCATCATCACCCACAGCAGTGAGTGCCCGTCGCAACCCGGCCAGCAGCTTTACCAGTTCGTATTGGGCGCCGTTGGTATCCTGGTACTCATCCACCAGCAAATAGCGTACCCTGCCGTGCCACAGGGCAAGCACATCCTGATTGGTTCGCAGCAGTTGCACCGGGATTGCAATGAGGTCATCGAAATCAACGGCGTTGTAGGTCTTGAGCAAATCCTGGTATTGCTGAAAAAGGAGCGCCGCTCTCTGTTCGCCGGGGGAGTCGGCTTCGGCGAGCGCCTGTTCCGGGCTAACCAACTCGTTCTTCCAGTTGGATACGAGTTGCTGCATCAGCGGCGCCTGCTCGGCTTGTTCACTGCCCTGTTGCAGCAGACAGTCCTTGAGCATGCGCAGGGTGTCGTCGCCGTCGAATATGGAAAAGCCGGCCTTGTAGCCAAGCAGGCGATGGTGCTGGCGAATGATGCCGAGCCCCAGGGTATGAAAAGTGGAAATATTGAGTCCCTGGGCGCCGGAGCCGGCCAGCAGGCCGCCGACCCTGGCCTTCATTTCCCGGGCTGCCTTATTGGTAAAAGTCACCGCGTAGATGTGTTTCGGGTCGAGGCCGCAGCTATCGACCAGCCAGGCTATTTTTCGGGTGATGACGCTGGTCTTGCCGCTACCTGCGCCCGCCAGCACCAGTACCGGGCCGTCGATATAGCGCACCGCCTGTTGTTGTCTTGAATTGAGCGTGGTCACTGCTCGCACCTTGGATTGGGGCGTGGCATTTTAGCAGCGAGATGGTCTCTGGCAAGAGGCTTATCGACCTGGGCTGATTGCTCTGGCGCTACGCAAGGCGGTCGGGTTACCACGCCGACCGCCATCAGCGGAGCCTAGCGATCGGCAACAGGTGGGTATACCTGCTTCCAGTCCTTTTTCATATCGATAACGGTCCAGCCGGCTTCGGGAGCTAAATCCAGCGCTTTGTCCAGACGGCCGACACTTGAGTCGCGGTCGTAAGCCCATTCGCGCTCGGCGTCGGTGTGGTGCAGGATGGCGCCGAAGCTGGTGTCGCCGGCGCTGACCCACTGCAACATCTGCAGGTCGCCGTCGGAGTTGCCAAAGGCGGCAATCGGTCGGCGCCCAATATGCTGGTTGATGCCCACCGGCTTGCCCGCCTTGTCGTCGATAAAGTTGATTTTTGGCAGTCGGACAAGCACCGGCTTGTCATCGCGCATCTCGAATTCAGTCGCGATGCTGCTACCAATCACCCGCTCCGGGGGAATTCCATATACTTTCTCTACCCAGGGGCGCATAAACTCGATGCCGCCGCCGGAAACGATAAAGATCTTGAAATCATTGGTGCGCAGGTAGTTGAGCAACTCCAGCATCGGTTGAAAAACCATGTCAGTATAGAGTTTGCCGGTGGTCGGGTGCCTGGCGCTTGCCAACCAGTCACTGACAAGCTGCGAAAATTCCTCCGTGGTAATGCCCGCATGGGTGCCCATCACCAGCTCCAGCAGGGCATGCTCGCCACCCTTGGCCAAAGTGGCCATGTCACCCTCCAGAGCGGCCTTGAACGGCTGTTGCTCCTTCCACTCCGGGTGCTGCGGCGCCAGCGCCTTGACCCGATCCAGAGTAAAAAACAGCTGGAAGTACATCGGTTTTTCAGTCCAGAGGGTACCGTCATTATCGATGGCCGCAATGCGCTCCGGGGCGGGCACAAAGTGTTTGCCACCGGCGGTGGTCACTTGTTCGACGAAAGATGTGATGCTCTTTTTGGTTGCGCCCTCGTTCCAGGACGGTAACGGGTCTGCTGAATAGGCGAAGCCGCACGCC
>JAHEGP010000084.1 GCA_024645065.1 Cellvibrionales bacterium
AAAGGCGGGGTCGATCTCGACCTTCATGTCCTGCTTGACCGCGACCTGGCAAGCCAGTCTCCAGTGATCACAACGCTGCCCCAGGGTGAAGTGGCTCTCCTCGGTAGGCAGGATTGACCCCCCACCCTCGAGCACCTGGCAGCGACACTGTCCGCAGGTGCCCCCACCACCACAGGCGGAGGACAGGAACACGCCTTCATCGGCCAGGGTGTTGAGTAACTTGCCACCGGCGGGAACATGAATCGCTCGCTCCGGGTCGCCGTTTACCTCTATCGTCACTTCGCCAGCACTCACCAGCCGCCCGCGAGCAAAAATTATCAGCGCGACCAACGCCATTACCACTACGGTAAACATGGCAACGCCGGCAACTATCGTATTGATATCAACCATCACTAGTAACCTTCTTAGCCACTTCGTTAGAGCGAAATACCACCGAAAGACATGAAGCCAAGCGACATCAATCCAGCGGTAATGAACGTGATGCCAAGTCCTTCAAGGCCGTCGGGCACATCGCTGTACTTCAATTTTTCCCGAATACCCGCCAGCGCTGTGATAGCCAGGGCCCATCCAATCCCTGCGCCCAAACCATATACGACACTTTCACCAAAATCGTATTCACGGTTCACCATAAAAAGTGCCGCCCCGAGAATGGCGCAGTTAACCGTTATCAAAGGCAGGAAAACACCAAGGGCGTTGTAGAGCGCGGGCACGAACTTGTCCAGAAACATCTCGAGTATCTGCACTATGGCCGCAATGACCCCTATGTAGCTCAGGTAACCCAGAAAGCTCAGGTCAAGGGTCTCTGCGCCGGCAATACCGGTCCAGGCCAATGCCCCTTCCTTGAGCAGGTACTGGTAGATCAGGTTATTGGCGGGAACGGTAATGGCGAGTACTACAATGACAGCGATACCCAGCCCGATAGAAGTCGCAATCTTCTTCGAGATCGCCAGGAAGGTACACATCCCAAGGAAAAAGGCCAGCGCCATATTCTCGATGAAAATAGCCCGGATCAACAAGCTCAGGTAATGTTCAAGCATGGCTAGACCGCCTCACTGCGTTTTGTTTGAGGAGCCATTTTGAACTCCGCCGCCTCGACCTGGCCTTTCTTCCAGCTGCGTAAACCCCAGATGAAAAACGCGATCAGAAAGAATGCACTGGGGGGCAGCAACAGCAGGCCGTTGGGCTGATACCAGCCACCATTGGCTATGGTCGGAATCACCTCGATGCCAAACAGACTGCCAGAGCCGAACAATTCACGCACAAACCCTACCGCCAGCAGCACCACGCTGTAGCCCAGTCCATTGCCGACACCATCCAAAAAGCTGGGAATCGGCGGGTTCTTCATCGCGAAGGCTTCAGCGCGGCCCATCACGATACAGTTGGTTATGATGAGCCCCACAAACACCGATAACTGTTTGCTGATCTCATACGCAAACGCCTGCAGGCACTGGTCAACAACAATTACCAGCGACGCGATTATCGTCATTTGCACGATGATACGGATATTGGTGGGTATGTGGTTGCGAACCAGAGAGATGAAGAAGTTGGATAGGGCCGTAACCACGGTAACAGCGAGGCACATCACAACCGTGGTATTGAGGTTGGTAGTAACAGCCAGCGCCGAGCATATACCCAGTATTTGCAGGGCAATCGGATTGTTTTGGAAAATGGGTTGCAGCAGTACTTCTTTGATACCTGGTGTCGACATGACTAGACCTCCCCCGCCTGCAAACTTTCGAGGTAAGGACCGAAGCCATTCTTACCCACCCAGTAATGAACCAGATTATCCACGCCCCGGGTGGTCAGTGTCGCACCCGATAAGCCATCAATCTCATAGTCACTGCCGGCATCGGCCGCGCCCCCCTTGGTCACGGTAATGCCGACATTGCCATCGCTCTCGAATATTTTCTTGCCCGGCCACTGGCGCTTCCACTTGGGATTGTCAACCTCACCCCCAAGACCCGGTGTTTCGGCGTGCTCGTAAAACGTCAGCCCCAGAATGGTATTGCCATCGCCCTCAACGGCAAGGAAGCCATACAAGGTGCTCCACAGGCCGTAACCGTGCACAGGCAGCACCACCCGGTCGACGGTGCCATCGGCTTTCTCCAGCACGTAGACAGCGGCATACCGGGCCTTGCGCTTGATGGTTGCAATATCCTCATCTGCCGGAATCCGTTCAGACAGCTCGGGATTCCTGGATGCCTTGCGCTGATCGTAGTTTGCCGGGTCGATACCCTTTGCCTGTGCCTCTTCGTCGCTCAGTACTTTTCCGGTTTCTAGGTCTACGAGGTTGACGGAAAATTTCTTGAAGGTCTCTTCCACGTACGCCTTGTCGTGGACAGCGGGATCAAACATGCCAGCGGCCACCAGGACATCGCGATTGCGCGCGTATTCCTTGTTCTCGGTTTGCGCCTGCTTCAATAACACCGCGGCGCCAGACACCAGTACCGAGCACACGATGCACAGCAGCAGCGCGACGATGATGGTGCTTTTCAGGGTATCCTTATTAGACGACATCGCGCGCCAGCCTCCGCTTGATATTGCTCTGAACCACGAAATAGTCGATCAGGGGTGCGAACAGGTTAGCGAACAAAATCGCCAGCATCATGCCCTCCGGAAATGCCGGATTGACCACCCGAATCAGCATCACCATAACGCCGATGAGAGCACCGAATATCCACTTGCCTTTATCGGTCATGGCGGCGGAAACCGGATCAGTCGCCATGAACACTGTGCCAAAGGCGAAGCTGCCAATGACCAGATGCCAGTACCAGGGCGTGGCGAACATCGGGTTGGTGCTGGAATCTACCGTGTTGAACAGCAGCGAGGTGGCGATCATTCCGACCACCACGCCCGCCATGATCCGCCATGAAGCCACCCCGGTCCAAAGCAAAATCGCCGCGCCGATAGCAATCGCCAGGGTCGATGTCTCACCAATCGAACCCTGGATATTGCCGTAGAACGCATCCAGCCAGGTGATCTGGTTGCCGAAGGCATCCACGATGGATTGGTAGCCGTCGGTAGCCGCCATCGCCAGCGGGGTTGCGCCGCTGAAGCCGTCGACAGCAGTCCATACAGCGTCGCCGGATATCTGGGCGGGATAGGCAAAAAACAGGAATGCCCGGCCGGTCAGGGCCGGGTTGAGAAAGTTCTTGCCAGTACCCCCAAACACCTCTTTACCGACGACCACACCGAAGCTGATACCCAGGGCGACTTGCCACAGGGGGATATCCGGCGGAACGATCAGGGCGAAGAGTACCGATGTAACAAAGAATCCCTCGTTCACCTCGTGGCCACGCACGATCGCGAACAGAATTTCCCAGAAAATACCCACCGCGAAGGTAGTGATGTAAATGGGGAGGAAATAGGCCGCTCCATGCCATAGATTGTCCCACCAATTATTGGGGTCGTACCCAGCCAGCAGCTCGATTACCGTGCCATGCCAGTTCGTTACCGAATCGATGCCCATGGCGGCCATGGCGGTATTGGCCTGATAGCCGAGGTTCCACATACCGTAAAACATGGCGGGAAACGTGGCCAACCAAACAGTAATCATCACCCGCTTCAGGTCGATACCGTCACGCACATGGGAACCGACCCGGGTTACCGTGGATGGTTGGTACAGGAACGTGTCGAACACCTCGTACAGGGCATAATATTTCTCATAGCGACCGCCCTTTTCAAATTGCGGCTCCAGCTTGTCGAAGAAATTACGAAGCGCTTTCATCTAGCTCTCCTTTTCGATCTGGGTAAGGTTATCCCGCAGGATGGGACCATAATCGTATTTGCCCGGGCAGACGTAGGTGCACAACGCCAGATCTTCCTCATCCAGCTCCAGGGCGCCGAGTTGCTGGGCCACCTCGATGTCCCCCACTACCAGAAGTCGCAATAGCTGGGTGGGCAGAATATCGAGGGGCATGACCTTTTCATACGCACCGATTGGCACGATGGCCCGGGGACTACCGTTAGTGTTGGTGTTGAAGGCGAACTTCTTATCGCGCGCAAACTGCGACAAATAGATTCGCATCGCAGAGAATCGCTCAGCGCCCGGCGAAAGCCAGCCCAGCAAGGGACGATTATTACCCTCCGCCAAAACTGTCACCTGGGTTTCGTAACGACCAAGATACGCTACCGGCCCTCGGGCCGTGCGCCCGGAAAGCACGGAGCCTGATATCACGCGATTATTGGCCCCTTCGAGTTGCCCCGCCGTCAGCTCGTCAGTGCTGGCGCCAAGCCGGGTGCGAACAAGGCGAGGATTCTCGACCACCGGACCCGCCAGGGAGATAACGCGATCGACACTCAATTGCCCGGTAAGGAACAGCCTGCCCACTGCGATAACGTCCTGGTAGCCAATGTGCCAAACGGTCTTGTTGGCCCCGACCGGATCGAGAAAGTGGATATGAGTGCCCACCAGGCCCGCCGGGTGGGGGCCGGCAAACTCCTCCACCGCAACCTGGCCTGAAGCGCTCACAGGAATACCGGCTCCAGCCGCCTGGCAGACATACACCTTGCCATCGGTAAGACGGCCAAGCACCGCAATACCGTTGCTGAAGGACTCAGGATCCTCGGCAATTACCCGGGCCGGATCGACAGCCAGTGGGTTGGTGTCAATGGCGGTGACGAATAGGGAGTGGGGTGTGCTTTCTACGGCAGGCACTTTACTGAACGGCCGGGTCCGCAAGGCAGTCCACAGGCCAGACTGCACCAGGTTATGGCGCACCTTCTCCCGGTCCAGCCCGGGCAAGGCGTCCGCCGGCCAGCTCTCGAATTTCTCCTGCTCGGTCGATGCCGGATCGATTTCGATGACCAGCGACTGGAACACGCGTTTTGCGCCACGATTGACTGCGGTAACGGTGCCGGTAGCCGGCGCGGTAAATTGAACCCCCGGGTTTTTCTTGTCAGTAAACACCGGCTGCCCAAGGCGCACAGTGTCACCCTCCTGGACCAACATAGTCGGCTTCAAGCCATTGTAATCAAAGCCGACCAGGGCGACGTTGCGAATACGGGGTCCGTCATGGATAGTTTGGGAAGGCTGACCCGCGATGGGTAGGTCAAGGCCGCGCTTTACTCTGATCATACAGAAGCCTACATATTCTGATAAATGAAACTCTCGTCCCGGGTTACCTTGCGTTGGTACCCTGCCCCAAACCCGGGCAGTCGCGTTGCCGACAGGGTGCCGACATCGCCTTGGTATTTCAGATTAGTCCCCCAGTATATAAGTCCGCCTGGCATAACACCATAGTATCCAATGCCACCCCCGCCAGGCTCGCCCGCTTCGATTTACCCTGAATTCCCGGGCATTTGCACAGCAGCCGCCGCGCCTATACTTCCCTGGGGTAGACCTGGTAGTGCACACCTGCCATCTGCTCCAAAACCCGAAATACCTGGCAGCTGTAACCGAACTCGTTGTCGTACCAAAGGTATAGCACCACGTTGGAGCCGTTGACGATGGTTGCGCCGGCATCAAAAATACAGGCATGGCGGGACCCTACCATATCGGTAGAGACAACTTCCGGCGAATTGGTGTAGTCAATCTGGCGGCGCAACGCGGAGTGCAATGCCACGTACCGCATGTAGTCATTGACCTCTTCCCGGGTGGTTTCCCGACTTAGACGCAAATTCAGGATTGCCATGGAAACATTGGGGGTTGGCACCCTGATAGCGTTACCGGTCAGCTTACCCTGCAACTGCGGCAGCACCTTGGCCACCGCCTTGGCGGCACCGGTCTCGGTCAGCACCATGTTAAGCGGGGCGCTGCGACCGCGCCGACTGGCAGCATGGTAGTTGTCGATGAGGTTCTGGTCATTGGTATAGGCATGAACGGTTTCAACGTGCCCCGAGACAATACCAAATTTGTCGTCCATGGCTTTAAGCGGCGGCACGATAGCGTTGGTGGTACACGAAGCCGCAGAGATGATGGTGTCATTGTCCTCGATGAGGTTGGAATTGACGCCATAGACTATGTTCTTGATGTCACTGCCCTTGCTCGGGGCGGTCAGGATGACCTTGGAAACTCCCTTGCAGGCAAGATGCATCGACAAACCCTTGGTATCTTTCCAGATGCCCGTGTTGTCTACCACGATAGCGTCATCGATGCCGTACTGGGTATAGTCGACTTGATCGGGGCTGGATGCATAAATGACTTTGATCTCGTTGCCGTTGGCGACAAACGATTCGGCGTCCTCATCGACCCGAATGGTGCCCTGAAATGCCCCGTGCACTGAATCACGACGCAACAAGCTGGCCCGCTTGACCAGGTCGTTGGGCGCCCCACCGCGGCGCACCACAATGGCGCGCAATCGCAGCGTGTCGCCGCCACCGGTTTTCTCGATCAGCAGGCGAGCCATCAAGCGGCCGATTCTGCCGAATCCGTAGAGCACGACATCCCGGGGACGATCGATCGGCTTGGCATCGCTACCAATGAGCTCCGCGACCTGCTCGCGAACGTATTCTTCAAGCCCGACGCCCTTGCTGCGCGCGGACTCCTCGTACCTGACTGCGAGTCGACCGACATCGATATGGGCAGTGCCCAAATCCAGTTCGGAAAGGATTTTTATCACCGGATAGGTTTCGAACTCGGACAGTTCGTTCTCTTCTACCTGACGCACGGCGCGGTGAGCCTTCATCACCTGCAGGGCAGACTGGTTGACGAGTGTTGTGCCGTAAATATAGGTCTTTACGTTGTTTTTGCGGTAAAGCTTGCCCACCATGGGCAGGATGTCCTCTGCCAGAGCCTCTCGTTCCTTCCAGTCTTTGAAGTAATCGTCTGGCCTGGCCCGCTTCTTTTCCGTCACCGTGACTCTCCGCATCAATCCACAAATGCGCGATATTATCCGGTTTCCATTTACCCAGCGCAAGCTGCACCGCATCGACTTTAGTGGAAACTGATATGCCAATAAGTGCGCTGCAAGGGGACAATCTGGCAACGACGAGGATGGCCGGAGACTGGATAGTGCTGGCAAATCCCGGGGCAGCCAATACAATAGCGCCCTCATCATCCAGCTCGGGTTGCAACACGTGTCCTCACTTCTTCCCCTGGAGCCTGCCACAGGGTGGAGCGCCAGAAAAACGCTACTGCCTCTTCCGGGAGACAGCGATGCCCTCGCGATAGCGGAAGCCTGCAGCAAAAGCGGCCGCCTGGCCGTGGTAATAACCGCTGACACCGCGCACTCCGAAGCGCTGCAACAATCCACCGCCTTTTTTGCCGGCGAACAATTGCCGGTATTGCATTTCCCGGACCGTGAGACACTCGCCTACGACAGTTTCTCTCCTCACCAGGATATCACCTCAGAACGGCTGCTCAGCCTGCATCAATTGCCCCAGCGGCAGCAGGGAATACTGATCATTCCGGTCAGCGCCCTGATGCATCGCCTGCCTCCCCCGGAGTGGGTCATGCAAAACAGCCTGATGCTGGCCTGCCAGGACCAAATCAACCGGGACCAACTGCGTGAACAGCTGAACCTGGCGGGGTATCGCTGCGTCGACACGGTGCTGGAGCACGGTGAATATGCCGTGCGGGGCTCCCTGATCGACCTGTTTCCCATGGGCAGCCAAACGCCCTACAGGATCGATTTTCTGGATGATGAAATTGAGAGCCTGCGCAGCTTCAACCCGGAGACCCAACGCACACTGGAAAAAATCACTGACATCCGCCTGCTGCCGGCTCTGGAGATGCCTTTAACCGACGCATCTATCAAGTATTTCAAGGAGCAGTGGCACAGCCGGTTCAACGTCGACCACCGGGAGTGTCCACTCTATCGGGACATTGCAGATGGCCTGGCCCCGCCTGGAATCGAGTACTACCTGCCGCTGTTTTTTGCAACCACCGCACTGCTCGATAGCTACCTGCCCGACGACTGCCTGGTGCTGATGGAGCAGGGCGTCCATGAGGCGGCTGATCGTTTCTGGCGAGACGTCAACGATCGCTACCATGATCTCAATATCGACCCACGGCGACCACTGCTCGCACCCGGGGAACTGTTTGCCAGCACCGAGGAATTATTTGCCGCGCTGAAGAAGTATCCCCGCCTTGAACTGGCCGCCGAGAGCGAGAGCCCGCCCTCCAAACATGCGCTTGTCCTGCCGCTGAAGCCCTGCCCAGACCTGATTGCCGATGGTCGTAAAAAGCAGCCCTGGGAAAAGCTGCAAACCTTCATCCAGAGCTGGGAGGGCCGGATCCTGTTTACGGCGGACTCTGCAGGTCGCCGGGAAATCTTGCTGGAACAATTGGCCAGGGCCGACATTCAACCCCACAATGTGGCTGGATGGCAGGATTTCCTCACCCGGCAAAGCCACTGCGCCATTACCGTCGCACCGCTACAATCCGGCTTCTTGCTCGACCGGGATGTCGCGATCATTCCCGAGGCTGCCCTGCTTGGAAACCGGGTCGCGCAGCTCAAACGCGAGGCCAGAACACAGGATGCCGCAGTTGCCGTCATCCTCAACCTGGCCGAATTGCGAATGGGTGCGCCAGTCGTTCATATCGAGCATGGCGTAGGCCGATACCTGGGGCTGGAATGCCTCGAAGTGGACGGCGAGCCCGGCGAATTCCTGTTACTGCAATACGCCGACGACGCCAGGCTCTACGTACCCGTTTCGTCATTGCACCTGATCAATCGCTACACCGGCGTAGAGGACGATAATGCGCCCCTGCATCGCCTGGGCAGTGACAGCTGGAGACGAGAGCGAGAAAAAGCCGCGCGCCAGGTACGCGATGCCGCCGCTGAGCTGCTGGAAATCTACGCTCGTCGCGCCGCACGCCATGGCGAGGCGCTGACAGTCGATGATGAGATTTACCGGGCCTTTGCAGCCGGCTTTCCATTCGAAGAGACCGACGACCAGCTCAGCGCAATACAATCGGTGCTTGAGGACCTGGCAAAGCCCACGCCAATGGACCGGCTGGTATGCGGCGATGTCGGTTTCGGCAAGACCGAAGTGGCGATGCGCGCCGCATTCGTTGCCGCGCAAAATGGCCGCCAGGTGGCGGTGCTGGTTCCCACCACCCTGCTCGCCCAGCAACACTACGACAGCTTTCGCGACCGCTTTGCCGATTGGCCAATCACCATTGAAGTGATGTCCCGGTTTCGCAGCACCAAACAGCAGGGAGAGGCAAAGCAGCGCATTGCTTGCGGGCAGGCGGACATCGTAATTGGTACCCACAAGCTGCTGCAGGGCGATATCACCTATCACAATCTCGGGCTGGTGATTGTCGACGAGGAACACCGCTTTGGCGTGCGCCAGAAAGACATGCTGAAAGCGCTGCGGGCTGAAGTCGACATTCTCACCCTGACAGCGACGCCTATTCCCCGCACCCTCAATATGTCGCTGTCGGGAATGCGCGACCTGTCGATCATTGCCACGCCCCCGGCGCGGCGCCTGGCGATCAAGACCTTCGTGCGGGAACTCGACAACGCCGTTATCAAGGAGGCGCTCATGCGTGAGCTACTGCGCGGCGGCCAGGTGTACTACGTGCACAACGACGTTGGCACCATCGAACGCACCGCGCGGGATCTTGGCAAATTGGTGCCGGAAGCCCGCATAGCAGTGGGCCATGGCCAAATGCGGGAACGCGAGCTGGAACAGGTGATGAGCGATTTTCACCATAAAACCTTCAACGTACTGGTATGCACGACCATCATTGAAACCGGCATCGACATCCCGTCGGCCAATACCATTATTATCGAGCGAGCCGACAAGTTCGGGCTTGCGCAACTTCATCAGCTGCGCGGCAGGGTCGGTCGATCGCACCACCAGGCCTACGCCTACCTGATGACCCCCCATCACAAGGCGATGTCTGCGGATGCCAACAAGCGGCTGGAGGCAATTGCCGAGGCGCAGCAGCTTGGCGCGGGTTTTGTCCTTGCCAGCCACGATCTCGAGATACGCGGTACCGGCGAATTGCTCGGTGACGAACAGAGCGGCCACATCCAGAAAATCGGATTTTCATTGTACATGGACATGCTCGATCGGGCGGTGAAATCCCTGAAACAGGGCAAAACACTGTCTGCCGAGAGTATGCCCATCCACGATACCCAGGTTAATCTCAATATCGCGGCCATCATCCCCGACGACTACCTGCCCGACGTACACACGCGGCTGACCTTGTACAAGCGCATCGCCAATGCCACCAGGCATTCAGATTTGCACGCCCTGCAGGTTGAAATGATTGATCGATTTGGCCTTCTCCCCGAATTCACCCGCCAGCTTTTCGAGGTGACCACACTGAAACTCGAAGCCGAGCAGCTGGGGATCAACAAAATAGAGGCGAGCGCCCGGGGCGGCAAGCTGGTGTTTGACCAGGACACTCCGGTTGACCCCATGGCGCTGGTAAACATCGTGCAATCCGAGCCGGGTTGCTTTCGCCTGGAGGCGGGAAACCAACTGCGGTTTACAGTCGATCTGAAAGGCGCGCAACAGCGGATTGACTTTGCCCGTTCAGTGCTTGAGCAATTGCAGCCCCTGGCGTCATAATGTCCGCCCCGAATAATTAGGAAGCTACCCATGCGTTACCTGATCACCCTGCTGCTGGCCAGCCTGCTGGCAACATCCGTAGCCTGGGGCCAGGACGACGACCCCTATGCGGGCAAGCCCCGCTGGTTCCAGTTCGAGCTGCTGCTGTTCCGCCACCTCTCCAGCGCCGCGCAATACGAGGAAAGCTGGCTGACAGAGATCGACTTACGCATTGCGCAGCCCAGCTACCAGTTGCCCGAACCCGGCACGGGCAGCGCCGAATTGCGGCTCTGGCAGCCGCCGGCAGCACTGCGCGGGCCGGACGTTAAAACACCCCCGCCTTACATGCTGCAATACCGGGGAGCCAATGCCGGGGATGGCAAAATGCAGGCACTGCGCGCCCGGCTGCAAGGTAGCGGCAACTACCAAGTCATCGACTTTCGGGTATGGCGCGCGCAACTGGCGAGTGACGGCACGCCGATTTATTTCCATATCGCCGCCGGCAATAGCTACGGCAGCTTTCCCGAGTTCGAAGGCCATATCGGCTTCCAACTGAAGCGCTATCTGCATGTCGACGCCAACCTGTGGTGGGGTGACTATTCCAAACCGGCACCGGCTGTGCCGACAAGCCTGGCCACAGCAGAGACTGCGACTCCACAGAGGGAGGACAGCTACGAATATCGCCGCGTCAACCGGGCCGGGCACATGCAGGAACAGCGGCGGATGCGAAGCGGCGAGACCCACTACTTCGATCACCCGCTGTTCGGCATGCTGGTCCGGGTCAGTCCATGGCAGGCAGCGCCCTAGCCCGCGGATCAAGAATCGGGCTGCGGCAACATACGCTCCAGCAGTGAAATCGAGTGCGGCATATTCTGGCGAACGACCGCTTCCATGTCGCAGAGG